>CAIJFC010000129.1 GCA_903819815.1 uncultured Bacteroidota bacterium | reverse complement strand
TTGGCTTGGACCTATTCCATCCATAGGGGATATTTTACCTCCTAGTACATGATAAATTCCCCGGTATTGCCCGGTATTTTCAATTGCCATAACATCACGAACGTCTTCAACAACACAAATTAACTGATGATTTCTTTTGGCATTAGAACAAATTTCACAAAGTGCCACATCAGAAATAGTATGACAGCTTTCACAATATTTAATTTCTTCCCTAAAAGTAGTCAGCGCATTTGCTAAAAAAACCGTTTGTTCATTTGGCTGTTTAAGCAAATGCAATACTAGTCTCAACGCGGTTCTTTTACCAATTCCTGGCAACTGAGCCATTTCATTTACTGCAGCTTCTAATAATTTTGAAGAAAATTCCATTTTACAAATGTACTAAAATTGTTTATTTATAAAAGGAGTTTTCCTAATTTCGATGATTGAAATTACATTAATTCACAATTCATATTAATAGTATAAACTGTATATTTGTAAAAAAATAAGCAAGTGTTTTCAATATTCAAATCCAAACCGAAACTATCTGATTTAATCCCTGAAGGAACTATAGATATCCATTCTCATTTATTACCTGGTATTGATGATGGTGCTACTGATATCTCTAATACCATAAAATTATTGGAAGGTATACGTAAAATTGGCTTTACAAAATGTATTTTGACACCGCATACTCTTCCTGAAATTTGGGAAAACACCTCTGACGGAATTAAGGAAACATTTCATACTACCAAAAATAATTTAGAAGAACCTCTTCAAACAATGCTGCATCATGCTGCATCGGAATATATGATTAATGAAGCCTTTTTGGGTCGACTACATTCGGAACCTTTATTGACTATTAAAGACAATATTGTTCTAATAGAAATGTCCTATATGAATCCGCCATTGGCCTTGAAAGAAATTATTTTTGAAATTCAAATAAAAGGATATCAACCATTATTAGCGCATCCAGAGCGCTATTTGTTTTATCATCAGAACACTAAAATGTACACCACTTTAAAGGAACTTGATGTGAAATTTCAAATGAATTTATTGTCGAGCGTTGGCTATTATGGTTCTAAAGTTGCAATTGCTGCAGACTTTTTATTAAAAGAAAATTATATTGATTTTGTAGGAACCGATGTTCACCACATGAAACATATAGGGGCATTTGAAAATAAAATAATAGTAAAATCAGAAACTCAACTTCAATCCGCCATAGAGAGAAATTCTTTCTATGAATGACCAATAGAAAATTTTTATATTAAATCTATTTTAGGTGTTCTTTTTTCTAATCCAACCGAATAGTTTATTAACACCTGATTTATTATTATTTTCTTCGTCTTCACCATAGCCATAACCGTAACCATAATTATATCCATAGGTATATCCATAGCTGTATTTATAACCATAACTATATCCTTTTTCACCACCCACGTTATTAATTACATAGGAGACGTTTACCAATTTACCTTGTTCTTTAAGTCCTTTAGAATAGGTTAGCAATTTCTTGTCTGTGTGATCTGCACGAGTAACATAAACTGTAAGATCTGCAAATTGAGATATTAATAAAGTATCGGTAACTAATATAGTTGGTGCAGTATCAACTACAATATAATCATATTGTTTTTTCAAAATATTTAATAATTCTTCAAATCTTCCATTTGATAATAATTCGGCTGGATTAGGGGGTACAACACCTGCAAAAATAATACTTAAGTATTCATTATTAAACACTTTTTCGTTAATCAAATTCTTCCAATCGGTGGTAGGATCATATAAATAATTAGATAAACCAATACGATTTTTATTTATTTTAAGATACTTATGTAACTGTGGGTTTCTTAAATCAGCACCTACTAAAAGCACCTTTTTATCTAATGAAGATAAGGTTAATGCTAAATTTAATGAAACAAAAGTTTTCCCCTCCCCTTTTATCGATGAACAAGTATAAATTACTGGGCATTCCCCTTCTTTTTTAATTGGAACTAAATAATTGATATTCGTACGTAAAATTCTGAAGGATTCTGCTAATACTGATCTATCATTTTTAGTAATAATTCTCTGATCCTCAACAATAAAAGGGATTTCGGCTACTACGGGAATATTTGGAGATAATCTATCAAAATCAAGTCGTGAATGTATTTTTGTATCTAACAAAAAGAGGGTGTAAACTATTCCAAAAGGGATTAATAAACCAATTAATAGAGCTGCTAAATAGATAATACTTCTTTTAGGGGCAATTGGGGTGTAATTGGTCATGGCATAATCCACTACTTTTATTGAAGGCGAAGTAATTGCCTTAGCAACAGAAGCTTCTTCTCGTTTTTGCAATAAAAACAAATACAAGGATTCTTTAATGGTTTGCTGGCGCTCAATAGAACGCAATATTTTTTCTTCAGTCGGAATGTTACTAAAAGTATTCGAGTTTTCCTGCTTCAATGAATTTACATTTTTTATAGTAACGGCCAATTGCTTTTGGAGCACTCTGATGGAGAATAAAATATTCTCTTTCAATTCTACTATTTTATCCGAATATTCAACCACCACCGGGTTTTTTACTCCGGCACTCACTAACAACTTACCTCTATCTAGGACTACTTTATTATAATCTGAAATTAAAGAATTAATATTTGCGTTTTCAATACCAATATTTGAAGGTAACAATTCAAAAGGACCGTCTTTTTTCAAAGTATCCTCTAATAATTTTGCTAAAGCAATTTGTGTTTCTAACGCATAATAATCTCCTTCTGAAAGGGTTTTTTTAGATACTGCAATTTTAGCATCTTCTTGCAAATAACTTAAATTATTTTCCGTTTTAAATATTTTTTTTTGAGTTTCAATTGAATCCAATTCACTACTTAAATCTACAAATCGATCGTTAACAAAATCAATTGTTCTTTGAGATACTAATTGTCTATCAGATATACCGTCTTGATTGAATTTATCAATTATTTCATTGATAATGGCTTCCGACTTGTCTTGATTTTCACCGGTTAATACTAAAGACAATATTTCACTTAGTTTTGCTGTACTGGCTAATTGTATAGTTTTCGATAAATTTTCAACTACAATATCGAGTGGCATTCTAACTACTTTGAAATTCTCGTCATTTAGTTTCGGAATAGAACCCCTATTCTCCAAAACTAAAAGAAATTCTTGACCGTTAATTTTGTTTTTTTGACCAAAAAGAAAGAGCTGTTTTGAATTACTGTTTTCTGAAATTATTTTGTAACCCTTAGATTGTAATTTAACTTCAAAGGCTATTTTTTTAGTATTGATATTGTCTTTGGAGTCCAACCAAATCACCTTAAAAGGTTTTTTTTTCCACAACTCAGTGGTTTTAATGTTTCCAACTGAATAATAAGAGGTGCATAAATTCAAATTTTTTGCCACTAATTCCAATAAACGGTGGGATTTTAAAACTTCCATTTCATTGTCCAAATTTACCTTAGAATTTGAAAATAGGGCTGCTACATCACTTGGTAACTTCATTCCTCCTTTGGAATTGTCTAAAATTTTAATTTTAGCCGTAGTTTGATAAATATCACTTGCATAACGCAGGTAGGTATAAGCTACAGATAAAGATAGGATTGCCACTGCCAAAAACCATTTCCAAAACTGTAGGTACCTGAATAAAATATCTTTAATATTAACATCCTCTATTCCTGAATTTTTATTTAAATTTTCCATGGCTTCTTATCGGGTTAACAAAACATATGTGGTTAATAATATGGAGAATACAGAAAGTACCGTTGAAGTATTGCCAATGAATCCGGCACTTTTTACTTTAACATTGTTGGGATATACATACACAATGTCATTTTGTTTGATATTGTAATACGGAGAATTAAACCAATCTGATTTGGTTAAATCTAATTTGTGGGATTTTCTTTTTCCCTCTTCTTCTCTAATAAGCCACACTTCTTTTCTATTGGCTTCAATGGTTACATCACCAGCATATCCAATTGCTTGTGGTAAAGTAATAGATTGTTCAATAAAGTTATAAGTTCCTGGCAATTTTACTTCCCCTAATATCGTAACTTTAGCATTCAATATCCTAACACTTACTGTTGGGGTTTTTAAATGTCCATTATTTTCAAGAACAGAAATGATATTTTTTTCTAATTCAGGGGTTGTTTTTCCACCTGCAACAATTTCACCTAAAATTGGTAACCTAATTTTACCTTCTGCAGTAACTAGATGACCTTGTAACTTCATTAATTCAATTGAAGGTACAGGACTATTAGTTGTAAAAACTGAATTATAAGGGATTGCTGTTTCTGGATTTAAAGTAGTAATCTTTACTTCTAAAATATCATTTACTTGAATTTTAGGAAGGGAATAGGTAACACTACTTTCAACTCCATCTTTAATATCACCAAACATAATTATGTCTTTTTTTGATGCACAAGAAGAAAAAAGTACTGTAAAAGTAACAATTGATAAGAATAATTTACTTAATTTAAATTTCATTTTATGGTGTTTTATTTAATTATCTAATTGATTATATTGAGAATTCATACTAACAAATTCGGGGACTATTTCTTTCATTTTGGCTACCAATTTATTGTTATTGTAATTATTAGCTAAAGCGATCAATTCTTCAACTTTAGTAAACAACAAGTCATAATCAGTAGAGGTGTCATTTGCAATCATAATTTTACTATTGTGAGTTGGAGCTGTTTTAGAATGGTCATTTAATAGTTCTTCATATAACTTTTCACCCGGTCGTAGTCCAATAGTTTTTATTTCAATATCTATTTCAGGCACTAAACCTGCTAATCTAATCATTTTTTTGGCAAGATCTATAATTTTGACTGGTTCACCCATATCAAATATAAAAATTTCACCTCCATTTCCCATTGCACCGGCTTCAATAACTAGTTGGCACGCTTCAGGAATAGTCATAAAATAACGTATAACATCTGGATGAGTAATTGTTATAGGCCCTCCATTTTGAATTTGCTCTGTAAACAAAGGCACAACAGAACCATTAGAACCTAACACATTACCAAAGCGTGTTGTAATAAATTTAATTTTACTTTGTTCATTTTTGGCATTCAAACTTAAACCTTGAATATATCTTTCAGCAATTCTCTTACTTGCACCCATCACATTGCTTGGGTTTACCGCTTTATCAGTAGAAATATATACAAAACTCTCTACTCCATATTCACTAGCTAAATCTGCAGTATTCATTGTGCCAAGAACATTAGTGTAAATTGCTTGAGATGGATTTTCTTCCATCATTGGCACGTGTTTATAAGCAGCAGCATGATAAACAACCTCCGGTTTTTTACTTTTGAAAATCCTTTTTAAGGTTTCTTTATTTCTAATATCTGCAATTATTGCTGTTATTTTTGTGTCTGAATTTAACTTCTCCATTTCGGAACTAAGAAAATGAAGTGGAGTTTCAGCTTGATCCAATATTATAATTTCAGCTGGATTAAAAGTAATAATTTGTTTCGCCAACTCACTTCCTATAGAACCTGCAGCACCCGTTATTAATATTATTTTATCCAACAACTGATTTGAAATTGGCTCTTGATCTAAAGAAATGGTGCTTCTTCCTAATAAGTCATCAATTTTAAATTCAATAATTTTTTTTGAAATTGCCTCTTGATTTTCCCAATCTGATATAGCTCCCGATTTAAAAACTTTAATATTTGAGTCTAAACAGTCTTCAACAATTTTTAATTTTTCAATATTGGAAAGACTATGGTCTGATATAATTAATACTTGAGCATTTATGGCCCTTAAAACTACAGAAATCTTCTTTTTTGAATTTAATATTGGAATATCAAGAATTCTTTTTGAAGAGTCTAAATTTCTTTTATCTATAAAACCAACTATTTTAAACCTTTTTATTTTTTCTGATTGTAAAGCCGTTACTACCGAAATTGCATTTGAGTCGGCACCATAAATAACTGCTTTAAGTGCTTGTGGATTTTTTTCAAATGAAGTGATATTTTCAAAAACAATTTTAATAAATATTCTAAATAAGAAAAGAACAGAAAAAGTAACAAGGAAATTAATAAATAAGGAAGGTAATAAATATATCTTTTTTCCAATTAAAAAATAAGTGCTGTAATTAATTATTATTAATGTGAAAAGAGTACAAAGTGTTGAATATAGTAATTTAACACCATCAATAAAAGTTGAATATCTAATAATTCCGTAGAACGTTTTAAAAATTACAAAGAAAATAATATTAACTAATACTACAATTCCATATCTAGTTGGAACATCTAAAGTGTCGTAAAATTTAACTCTTAAACTTCTAATAATTAAATAAGAAACTTCACTTGAAAAAATAGTTAAAAAAACATCCATAAAAAATACCACCCATCTTGGCAAATATTCAAATGAAAAAAGTAATTTTTTTATTTTACTTTTTATATAATATAAACTACTATTCATATAACAAAAATCATTATTATAAATTAATTAAAGTGAAACAAAAATAACACAAAAAGCTGAATTTTTATTAATTTATTTATATATTAATTTCGA
>CAIJFC010000128.1 GCA_903819815.1 uncultured Bacteroidota bacterium | reverse complement strand
TGCAAAAACAATTATGTCTTTTGGTTTTGCAACAATGGAGAATTCACCCGCATTGTTAGAAAAAGCACTTTTTTCTGTATTCAAATTGATAAGTTCCACCTTGTCAATCGGAAAATTATCGCATTGCACTTTTCCTTTGTAAACTGTTTCCAGTTGTGAATAACTGGATTGAATACTTAAAAAATAAAAGAGAACGATTACTATAATTCGATACAATTGGTGTAATTTCATTTTGTAAAAATATCCAAATGAAAAATCGTAAAGCCCTTTTTACCTGCTAATTTCTTGTTAATCAAAGGATAAATTTCTCTTAATATAAAGTACAAAAAAGAGTGTTCCTTTAGCCCCGAAAGAGCCGTTATCCTCGTAACGCAGTGAAGAGATATAGGCGATAGCGGGAATTACAATTCCTAAAATGCGGGAACAATTCGCTCCAAAAAGATAAAAAAATTTAAATTGAATTGGCGACAATGAATCCGCTTGTCCACGCATTTTGGAAATTATAACCGCCAGTTACGGCATCGATATTTACAATTTCGCCCGCAAAATAGAGATTTTCGTGGAGTTTGCTTTCCATGGTTTTGAAGTTGATTTCTTTCAAATCGATGCCGCCTGCAGTAACAAATTCTTCTTTGAAGGTACTTTTTCCATTGACTTGAAATAGGCCATTTGTTAACTGATTGGATAAATTTTGAAGTTGGATTTTCGATAAATCGGCCCATTTTGTTTCGGAATCAATTCCAGAAGCCATCACCAAACTTTCCCATAAACGGTTGGTTAATTCAAAAGGAGATTTTTTAGAAACGGCTTTCTTAGCCTGTTCTATTTTCAGTTCTTTTAGAATTTTCTCCGCATCATCAGTATCAATATCGTTCAACCAATTAATTGCAACTGAAAATTGGTAGTTTTTTTCGTGTAAAATTCGTGCACCCCAAGCCGATAGTTTCAAAATAGCTGGTCCCGACATTCCCCAATGGGTAATTAAAAGTGGCCCTGAAGATTCGAGTTTGGTATCTCTGACTTTAACCGAAACTAGTGCTGAAACTCCTGGTAATGCTTTAATTCTAGGATCTTTTATGTTGAAGGTAAATAGGGAAGGAACTGGTGAAACAACCGCGTGTCCGAAATTTTGTAGCATTTCCCATACTTTAGGATTGCTGCCTGTGGCCAAAATTAATTTTTCTGAAAGGTAGGTTTCCGATTGTGTTTCGACTTTCCAAAGCGCTTCTTTTTTGAAAACAGATTGTACGCTTTGATTCGTAAGTACAGCAATTCCTAGTTTTTTCGTGGCCTCTTGAAAACAATCTATAATGGTTTGCGAAGAATTTGATACGGGAAACATGCGTCCGTCGGCTTCAATTTTTAGTTCTACGCCGTGTTTTTCAAACCATTCTACCGTATCGCCAGAACAAAATTGATGAAACGGACCTCGCAATTCTTTTTCGCCACGTGGATAAAATTTCACTAATTCGTTGGGTTCAAAACACGCATGGGTCACGTTGCATCGACCTCCGCCAGATATTCTAACTTTATTAAGAACTTCAGAACCACGCTCTAAAATGGCCACCTTCAAGGAAGGATTTTTTTCAACAATGTTAATAGCGGTAAAAAAACCGGCTGCACCTCCACCAACAATTAGTATATCGAAATTCTGATTCATAGTTGCTTTTACAAAGTACAAAGCTAAAATTAAAAAAGCACAAACCAGACGGATTTGTGCTTTTAGTTGGTATTCGAATTTTTTTAATCTGCTATAAGAATTTTGTATTCCCAAGGATTGAAATTCAACTTTTGATTTTTTGAATAATTTACTTTTTCACCAGTCATGTAATCGGTAAATTTTCCTTCAAAAGCTGAGGTGAATGTAGTATTTGTTGTTGATAAATTTCCAACAAAAATTACCTTATTTTTTTCTTTTGCTCTAGCAAAAGCTAGAATTTTTGAATCGTCAGAAGTTAAAATTCGAGTGCAAGATGCTGCTTTTTTACCGCCATTTAAAGCCTTATTTTCATTTTTAAGTTTTCCTAATTTTACTCTCCATTCCCATTGTTTACCTTTTACTTTTGTAAAGGAATCTTTCTCGAAAAATTTCAAACTTTTATCCAATCCATATTCGTCACCGCTATAAACCAAAGGCATTCCCGGAGTTAAATAAGATAAAGCGGTCATGGTTTCTTCTGCATTTCCTAATCGGCTTTTCATAGTTCCGTTCCAAGAGTTTTCATCATGATTATCAACAAAATTCATTGAAATGTCATTGGCTTCGTATTTTTTAGAATTGTCTAGTATGTTTTTATCCCAGTTTGAAACCGTGTTTTCTCCCTTAGCAATTCTATTCATAATATGATGCGTTTCCCAACCATAGCACATGTCAAATAAATTTGATTTTAATAATTCAGGTTGCCAAGCTTCAGCAAGCATGAAAATATTTTTTTCTTTTCTTAGTTTTGGAATGGTTTCCTCCCAAAAATCGGTTGGTACATTTCCTGCTACATCACAACGGAAGCCGTCAATATTTTCGTTTTTTATCCAATGCATCATATCGCCCGACATTGCTTCGCGAAGCCCTTTGTTATCATAATTCAAGTCGGCAACATCGGTCCAACCCCAACTTTTTCCTGTTTCAGGATTGATAGGATCTATGATTTCTCCTTTTTCGTTATGGGTATAAAATTCAGGATGTTGTTTGATCCAAACATGATCCCAACCCGTGTGGTTTGGAACCCAATCCAAGATCACATAAATGCCATTTTCGTGTGCGGTTTTCACCAAATTTCTGAAATCTTCGATAGTTCCAAATTCAGGATTTACGTTCTTAAAATCGGAAACGGCATAGTAACTTCCTAAGTATTTTGATTGCTCTTCCTTGGGCATTTCAGATGCAAATTTGCTATCATCGCCACCAGTTGCTTTTCTTTTGGTTTGCGAAATTGGAAATATTGGCATAACCCAAAGAATCTTAATTCCCATTTCTTTAAGTTGCGGAATGTCTTTGGTGAATGCGTTGAACGTTCCTTCTTCAGAATATTGTCTGATATTTACTTCATAAATTACTGCATTTTCTTCAATTTCAGTAGTAATTTCAGTGATTTGTGGTGTTGAATTTGATTTTTCAGCACTTTCTTTTTTGCAACTAATGATTGCCGAAAGTAGTATTGTAGTAAATAGTAACTTTTTCATATATTATAATTTAATTATTTTCCAAACATAAATTCAAGGGGAATATTTATTCTCTTTTGCCACGAAGCCTCAGAATGATTTTCACCTTCAAATTTTAGGTTTCTTGAATTTTGATGATTATATCCTTTTGCTTTCATTGTTTCATCCACACGATATTCGTATTTTAAATAACTAGCATCCAATGTCTCTGTTCCGTAATCAAAATAAATCTTGTGATTTTTTGGATCGGGTAAATTGGCACTCATATATTTAAAAAAACTTTCAGGAATTGGATTATTATCAAATTCCCTAAAACCAATCCAGTGCGTCGATAGGCAAGCGGCTTTGCTGAAAACCTTCGGGTATTCGCAAATGGCATACATAGAAATCAATCCGCCCATACTAGAACCCATTATTGCAGTGTGATCGGCATCGGTGAAAACTGAAAAATTAGAATCGACAAATGGCTTTACCTCTTTAACAATAAATTTCAAATAATTATCCGAATTGATGTCTTCCAAATTGAACTGATAACCTAATTTATGAGCGTTTTCAAAAATTAGTTTTTGCTCTTCTTCAGTTAATTGTAAAAGTGGTTTTTTCGGAAATAAATCGGCGTGGCGAATGGCAGGAATATTCCAAATTGCCACTACAATAACATCGTCAATTTCATTTTCAGAAGTTAATTTGCTCAACACATCGTCAACCATCCATTCTTGTTTGTTCCAAGTAGTGGTTGCGTCAAAAAGCATTTGTCCATCGTGCATGTAAAGAACACTGTATTTTTTATCCTTAGAATAATTTGTTGGAACCCAAATATCAACTGTTCTGGGTTTGATATATTTGGTTTTGAAGTTCTCAATTCTATATATTTTACCTTCAAATTTACTAGAGTCAATAAGTTCAATCATTTCCATTTTGCTTTGTGCAAATGACAAGAAGTTCATCAATAGAAAGTAAATTACAACTCGGTTCATATTATTTCAATTCTAATATCAAGGCTGATTTACCTTCGATTTCAATAGTATTATTTAGGTCAAAAGTAGTTCCTGACAACACTTCTTTTCCTGATTTCAAATTTTGAATTGATTCTTTAAATCGATTGGTTTTCAAAGTTTGTTTTTCAGAATTATTATTGATAATCACCATCACGGTTTCTTTTTCATTGTATCTGAAATACACATAAACATTATTATCAGGCACATAGTGAGTTGTTTTTCCGGAATGAATTACTTCTTTTGATTTTCTCCAAGTGAATAATTTTGATGAGAATTCAAAGAATTTTTGTTGTTCTGCAGTTCTTCCTTGTTTGGTAAATGCATTGTTTGCATCACCATTCCAACCACCTGGAAAATCTCTTCGAATATCGGCATCACCCTTTCCTTTATCGCCTTTCATTCCAATTTCTGAACCATAATAAAGCTGCGGAATTCCTCGAACGGTTGCGATTAATGTCATTGCCATTTGATATTTTTTGAAATCACTTTTATAAATTTCATTGAATCTTCCCGTATCATGATTTTCAGCAAAAACCAATAAATTATTCGGATTTGGATATAAGAAATCATTGGCAAAATTATCATACACTTGAATCATTCCTCGATCCCAAGATTGGCGGTCTTCGTTAAAAACATTTCCAATAGCATCGTGTAAAGTAAAATCCATTACACTTGGTAAATTTGAATTATAACTTTGGATAGCACCAATTTTACTGTCTTTTTGCCAATATGACATTTGCGCTTGATCGTGCATCCAAACTTCTCCTACAATGTTAAAATGAGGGTATTCATCGGTTATTGCTTTCGTCCATTTTGAAATTCCTTCTTTATCGTTATAAGAGTAAGTATCAACTCTAAAACCATCTAAATCGGCATATTCGATCCACCAAATCGCATTTTGAGTTAGGTAATTTAACACCAAAGGATTCGACTGATTTAAATCGGGCATGGAAGGAACAAACCATCCATCCATACATTGTTTTGTATCCACTTTCGAAGCATTTTTATCAAATTGCGTTGTCATTCTATAATTAGATTGAGAGTATCCTGGGAATTGATGAATCCAATTATAAGTTGGTAAATCATTGTACATCCAATGTTTCCAACCCCAGTGATTCGTCACATAATCCATTATATTTTTCATGCCTCGTTGGTGCAATGCTGCACTTAATTTAACGTATTCTTCATTAGTTCCATAACGAGGATCAATTTTATAAACGTCAGATTGGCCATAACCGTGATAAGAATAATTATCGTCATTGTCTTCACAAAGTGGTGTTGGCCAAACCGCTGTAGCGCCTAATTCCTTGATATAGTCTAGGTTTTTAATCAAGCCTTCGATATCTCCACCGTGTCTTCCGCCTGGAAGCGAACGATTAGCAATTTCTTTCGTAGATTTTGAGTTGTCGTTGTTTGGATTTCCATTGGCAAAACGATCTGGCATAATTAAATAAATTACATCTGAGGAATCGTAGCTTTTTCTGTATTTTGAATTTTCTCTTCTTTCTTTTACAGCATAGTTTTGAGTAAATGATTTTTTACCATTTTTAAATGTAAATGCAAATTCTTGTGCCATTATATTTTTCGTGTCAATGGTAACAAACAAGTAATTTGGATTTTCTGTTTTTTGGATGCTTTTTATTGTTAACCCATTTGAAACTGAAACCTCATTTTGGGCAATATTTTTCCCATAAAACATAATTTGAACTTCTGATAAATTCATGTCGCTCCACCAAAATGGAGGTTCAACTTTGTCAATTTGTGCGTGGGAAATGAAATTGAACAATACTACTAAAACTAAAATGTACTTTTTCATAATTATTTTATTTTATTTATTTTCAGTAATACTAATTGCATAACCACCGCCAGAAGCCGATAATTGAGAAATTTTCGTAGTATTGGTAACTTTCATTTTACGAATTACATACGACTGAGGGTTAGTTTTATAATGTGCGCCTTTTCCATCTGTATAAATGGTTGCAGTATATTTTTTTCCTTTGTCTAAAAAGTCCAATTTAATGTTTGATGTTCTTGGTGTTTCTCCATTTACATTTCCAATAAACCAGTTATTAGTTCCTTTTGCTTTTCGGGCAACTGTAATATAATCTCCTGGCTCCGCTTCTAAGTAAATACTATTTTCCCAATCAATCGCAACGTCTTTAATGAATTGGAACGCATCAGG
>CAIJFC010000127.1 GCA_903819815.1 uncultured Bacteroidota bacterium | reverse complement strand
TCCCACATTGGGAACACATTGTCGGCGTCAATTCCAAATTCCGTTACGTTTTTAATATTGGTAGAAACCGCAACAAAATGTTTGGCCACGTCTTCTTGTTTTGCAGTCCCGAATTCTCGGGATAAAAACCAAGAGCGAATGGTCTCAGAATTCGTTAGCGTTTCTTGCGTAGTAAATGTTTTAGAAACAATCACAAAAAGAGTGGTTTCAGGATTTATTTTTTTGATGATTTCATTCACATGATCGCCATCAACATTGGAAACAAAATGAACGTTTAAGTGATTTTTATAATATTGCAATCCTTCCACAATCATTGCGGGACCTAAGTCAGAACCTCCAATTCCAATATTTACTACATCGGTGAAAGCCTTGCCGGTATACCCTTTTCTAACGCCATTCACGATGTCATTAGTAAAAGCTTTTATTTTGTTTTTAACTTCGAAAATTTCAGGGATAATGTTGTGCCCATCCACTTTTACCAATGCATTTTCAGGCGCTCGTAATGCGGTGTGAAGCACGGCTCTATTTTCTGTTCTATTAATGGTTTCCCCTTCAAAATAGGCAGCAATCGCTTCTTTCAGATGCACTTCATTGGCTAAATTAACTAGCAAATCCATGGTTTCTTGATTGATTCTATTTTTAGAATAATCAATTAAAAAGTTGTTCCATTGAATATGAAATTTCGATGCTCTTGAAGGGTCCTCTTGAAACATTTTTTTCATGGAAACGGATTTCATGGTTTCAAAATGTTCTTGAATTGATTTCCAAGCAGCTGTTGAGGATGGATTTGTATTTTGTAAGGCCATTATAAGAAAGTTCTTAATTAATTAGAATAGTGAATTGCAAATTTACAAATAATGTTTGTAAAGTAATTATGAAGAAGTAGTATCTGTAAAATAAATTGGCGAAGTTTTTTAGCCACGAATTTCACCAATTAAAACCAATTTTAAAGTCTATTCGTCTATTATCTATTTGTCTATTATCTGTTCATCTATTATCTCTTATGATCGCAAAGTTCTTTAGCACCGAATTCACTAATAAACTCCAATTTAAAGTTAGTCTATTATCTGTTCATCTATTATCTATTCGTCTATTATCCTCTATTTTCTCTTAAACTCTAAAGCGGCAGCTCTATCCAATTCTGTTTTCAACGGGGTCATTTGTTCTATAAATCGCGGTAAATTTTTCCCGCCCATCGGTTCAGAATTTGGAAGGTTCAATTTTAAAGCATCTACTTGAACTCCATTTTTCCAAAATCGATAGCACACGTGAGGTCCAGTTGCGAGTCCAGTGCTCCCCACTTTTCCAATAATATCTCCTTGGTTTACTCTTTGCCCCCGACGCGCAATAATTTTTGACATATGTAAATATTGCGTCGAATAGGTGCCATTGTGTTTTACTTTAACAAAATTTCCGTTCCCAGCGGTAAAGCCGGTTTGTTCCACAACTCCAGATGCAGTGGTCATAATTGGGGTTCCAAAGGGCGCTGCATAATCGGTTCCTTTGTGGGCTTTCCAAACTTGCTGCACTGGATGAAATCTATTTTTGGAATAATGCGAGGTTATATTTACAAATTTTAAAGGTGCTTTTAAGAAAAAGTTCTTAAGCGTTTTGCCTTGTTCGTCAAAAAATTCTGTTTTATTGGAATTAACCTCTTGAGAAAAGGGAAATGCATAGATTAATTTGCCTTTGTATTCAAAAAAGCAGCATTTTAAACTATCAACTCCATCATAAATAGAGTCGTTTATATAACGTTCGGTAAAAGTTACGGCAAATTTATCTCCTTTTTGCAGTTTGAAAAAGTCAATCGACCAAGCATACACTTTAGAAATTGAAACAGCAAAAGACCCATCAACTCCTTTTTTTACTAATGATTCCGATAATGATCCGTCTAGTTTTCCTGCAATAGTTCTTCTTCGATAAGTAACCGGTTCAATGTGTTTATATACTTTTATTGAATCTTTAAAGTCAATCACATAATAACTTAAACGATCTGGCTGGTAGATAAAAGCTAGAATTTTTTTGGATTTATCCTTAGATCGAAGAAGGGTATACGGCTTGTCAATTCTCATTAATCGAACGTCAAAAGTGTCTTTTACTTTTTCGACTATTTCATGAACTTTTAAGTTCCCTAAATTTTGTTTTTCGAGGATGCTTCCAAAAGTGTCTCCATCATGAATGGTATCGTGAACAACATCAAAATTATTGAGTTTAAATCCGAATGCAACCACCACAGGCTCTTTGAGAACGGCTTTTTTCTTCTCCGATTTATTACAAGAAAATAGCGAAAAAATTAGTAAAATTATAATGTATGTTTTTTTCAAGCCGTATTTTTTATAATTCATTTTCAGCGCCCCAATTCTTCAATTCCTCTTCGCTCCATAACTCAGGGAAAAATATTCTTCTTTGGAATTTAGGGTGCATGTATTTCTTCCAATCACTTCCTCCAGTTGCTTCGGCTTTTTCTTTTCCACTTGAATCAATATATTTTCTTGCGGCGTTCAGGTGCCCCATAACCCAAGTGATATTAACGGTATGGTCGTAATGGCGCATTGCTTGCACTAATTCAGGATTTTTTTGATCGGCCTCTGGCAATTGTTTGAATTTTTGCCATAAATTAATCGTGTTGTATTCTTCCATATGACGAAGAAATTGTGCCTTATATTTTCGCTCGAATTCTAAAATCAAGTACGACTTTTCGCCTGTTTCATGATCTTTTCCTCCAGCCTGCCAATATAAATGTTCTAAGGCGTGTTCGTAAGGAGTATTTCTATCAATTGTTGCTCTAAAACGATAATCTATTAAATTAATTAAATCGGTTGATCCAAACTCAATTAGGCGGTATTGCGCACTTTGAAACCCACTCGCAGGTGTTAAAGTATTTCTAAATTTCATGTATTGATCTACTTCCATTCCGTCCCCCATAATATCAAAGGATGTGGTTAGCATATCGAAATAGCGACTAATTCTCATTAATCTTTCTGCAAAAAACTCCGTTTTTAGATTTTCATTTTTTGAAATTTGTTCCATTTCCCACAAAATCATTTTAAACAACAATTCGTTTACTTGGTGGTACATTATAAATACCATTTCATCAGGAAGTGTAGTTCGTTGAATTTGAAGGTTCAAGAGCGCATCTGTTTGAATATAATCCCAATAGGTAATTGGTTTTGACCAAAGTAGTCCCTCTAAATGGGTTTCTGTTTTTTGGTTGATCTTTTGAAATTTATCTTCTAATTTTTGAAGAATTTCATTTGATATATTGTGGTTTTCCATTATTAATTTACTTTAATTGTGAAAGAATTTTTCAATCCTTTAAAGCCATCTAAATCTGCTTTTATAGATCCAACGGCTAAATTTGCTTGAATTCTTACCGGTATTTTATTATCGTCGTCGGAGATCCAAACGGTAAGTGCTTCTTTCTCTTTAAAAACTCTGCCTGATTGAACTAACGGTCGGAAAATCATTGTTGGAATTACTCCAAATTTAGTTTCAATATCTGCTCTACCAATAAACTTAAGTTTGAATTTTGTAGTTTCATCATCAAAGAACATATCAATAGCTACCGATTCTCCCACTTTTAATTTATCTATGGTTGGATAATTTCTCAAATAATAAAAAGTAGAAACGATATCCTGAGTATTGTTAGGAATTACAAATGTTTTTTCGGTTTTATTTTCAAAATCTTTAACTAAAACACGATCTGAAGCTTGATTAAAAAATCCTTCTTGATTTTTGGTGTAACCCCCTTCATCAATTTTTCGAACATATTTATAAGGATTTCCCGTAACTTTATCAAAATAGCTTTCATAAATATCGTCGACTTTAAAAAAGAATCTTGACATTCCTGTAGAATATCCTTTTCCGATTACGTGGTATACTTTTTTATTATTTATCACCCCATCTTGAACTTCAAGGGTGGCATATCCAGCGTTAATCATACCATAATGAACTCTGAATTTAAACCATTCCCCTGTTTGAAAAGCGTCTTCACGTTGAGAATCAAAACTAATTAGAAGAGGAAATAGTAGGAAGATTAGTATTTTTTTCATTGAATTGGTATTTATTTAATTTTCATATACAATATTTGTTCCAAATGTATTAAAACAAAAAAACCCAGTCAAATA
>CAIJFC010000126.1 GCA_903819815.1 uncultured Bacteroidota bacterium | reverse complement strand
CTTTATTTCTAAGCTCAGCTTAGGCATATCTGGTTCTGCCAATAAATCGACCAACGATCTTGGACTAAATACCCAAAAGCTAATGCCATCAGCATCTTCCTTAAATTTAATCAAGTTGCCATTCAAGTCAATAGCTCGTTTATTTTCATAAATCGAATTATCAAATTGTATTCCCAAATTGGTTAACATTAATCGAATAGGCGACTCCGATTCAATAGGCATGTCTTTAAAGTCAAACGAAGCTATTATCACCTCTGATTTTCCTTGATTAAAAGTAATTAAAGTAGTTCCCACCCCTTTTTTCTCCATCTCGCTTCGGAAAACACTTCCGGTTTTAGTTGGTTCAGGACGACCATTCCAGGCTTGCCATTCGGTAGTACAAGCAGTGAGTAAAACGGTCGCATTTCTGACCATTTCGCCCGTCATCCCATAGTTTAAAGCGGTTTTTCCGAGCGGCAATAATTCTGAAAAATAGAAATCGCTATGCTCTAAATTTGATAAAATTTGGGCATCTTGCACTTTGATAAATGATGTAGCTTTACGTGGTTCAAGTGCCAGAGGAAAAGGCAAAATAGTATTTAGCGAAGAAAGCGTTTCGGGCGAAACTCCCCAAATTATAATTCGTGCACCGGCATTTATGGCTTTTTCATATTTGGCTTTCAGCACTTTATCAGTAGCTATATTCAAACCATCAATTATTACCAATGATTTTGCTGTAGGTAGGGCTGTTTTACTAAAGCGAACACCCATTTCAGTAAGTTTAAGAGCCAGTTGCGACGAATCAGTTCCAATTAAGATAAGGTTGTCGTTTTCGATTACTGGAAATTTTTTGGATGACGCTAATTTAGGATACATCTTAAACTCCTTTACCGGTGTGCTGTTGGCTGCTTGAATAGCCTCAAACATCGGCCAGGTTTTGTACAATGGCATATTGACATCGTAGCCAGGATTGAGCGTGCTAGTATAAGGTCCTAAGCGTTCGGGTTGAACGCCAAAAGCGCCTTCATTAAAAGCAGGAAAGAAAATACCGTCTTCAAGAATTGGCGCACGAGAGGAGTCTTTCATTCCAAAAGCCAAGGGTTTTAATCCATACCAAACTATATTAAAAATACTGGTGTAGCTCGGTTTGTATTTAAATTGTGTCGTAATAAGTTTATATGCTTCGTTTGCCAAGCCTTCCATTCGCCCTAGTTGTGATTCGTACGCACGATTGCCATTAATTGTTGATACCTGTTTTGGTGTTCCGAAGTAGGCTATTCCGGTCTCGCCAATTCCCCAGGGTAAACCTCGTGATGACCATGCTTTCATAGACGATTCATTTCCATAATGTCCAATCACAGTAGGTAAATTGGTAGGATACATCGGTTCGCCATCGCCCGAAATCCAGTTTCTGCTGGAGTCGAGTGTTCTTGTAATTTCTGTCCAATTATTTATTTCCTGAATCTGGCGATCGATCAGTTCCTTTGTGCCACGCATAACATTCGTAACTACTGGCAATGTTTCGTTACACACACTCCATCCAAAAACGGAAGGATAGTTTCGATCACGCATTACAAGGCTTTTTACATGACTTTTACATCTTGACCAATACGTTTCCGAATCCATTTTAGGTCCCCCATCGCTTGACCAAATTGCTGTTTCGTCGAGTACGCACATACCCATTTCGTCTGCCATATCAAGATAAAAAGAAGGAAAAGGCTGTGCATGAAGCCGTACTGCATTGGCATTGGCATCCTTCAACATTGTATACCATGCCCAGGCGTACCGACGAGTCATCTGTGGTATTCCCATAAAATGCCATGAATCGCCTTTTAGCAGAATAGGTTTTCCATTCAAGGTAAATTCAAGTCCTTTGATTGCAAATTCTCGCCAGCCAAATCGGGTATATTTAGTGTCAATAACGGTCTTTTTATCGGCATTTAAACTAATAACAGAGCCATATAGGTTTGGAGACTCCGGCGACCACAATTTTAGTTCTCCATTTATTTTTCGATTCAGATTTACCACAATGCTATCACCCGCTTTCAGGGTAAATTTCTTGGCATTAGCTATGACAAAAACCTCATCGGTCATACCTCCATTATCTAAAGGCAATAGGTTGATATCGCTTGTTGCGGGTTTTACCCAGTTTTTGACTGAAGCATTGATGGTAAATGATTGTCTTTTAGCCGAGTTATTTTTAATACTTACTGAAAAAGCCAATGTGTCTTTTTGGACGTTGGGTTGAACAAAGACATTGGTAATTGCCAATTCAGGTACAGCTATCAATGAAACATCCTGCCAGATCCCTGCAATATGCTGTCCCCACCTCGAGCCGGCCAAATAATTACGGTGGCCATATTTCCCCGGAACATCCGTTAAACTGGCTTTGGCTACACCAACCATCACTTCATTGGTTCCTTTTTTCAGAAATGGGGTAACATCAAATTCTCGTGGGAAAAACAAATCAATGTATTCACCCACAAACTGCCCGTTTACATAAATTTTGGCAAATCCGGCAATGGCTTCAAAATGAAGTTTTTTCTGCTTTCCTGACCAATTTTCGGGTAAAACAAACTCTTTTCTCATCCAACCCATTTGTGCTTTTTCCCACGCTTTAGGATAGGAAGGAAAAGTATTAAAGTCGCCGCCTTCGCCATTGGTATAGCCATTTACATTCCAAGGCGAGGGTACTTTTAAAGGGACTGCGTCCCAATTAAATGAGCTTGGCTTTACGAATTTTGCCATATCGGTTTCGTAAACTGGCATAAACTGCCATTTTCCGCTCAGGCAAATTTCTTCCCTGTATGGTTTTTCGGCTTCGTTTACAAAACCTTTTATCGGATTGAAAACAGGATTGTAAATCTCTTGTGCCACAGACCGATTATAGAATGTACAAGCGAATAGAACAAATAAAAAACAAAAGTTGGTTTTAATTCGTAACATATTATCTTATTGTTTAATGAGAACTATTTTTTATTTTGAGGTAAAAAAAGTCACCTAAATGGTGACTTTTTGAATTGAATTAAAAAAAATATTAGTTTTTAGCTTTTGCTTCATTCTCTGCTTTTTTAAAATCAGCCCAGATTTTCCATTTTTCATTTCCTACTAAAGCCTTCACGTCTTTATTGAATTGTATTTCCACTTCTTTTCCTTCAACTTTAAAACCCTCTACATCATCTCCAAACTTTTCTTTTAAAGCTTTTTTATCTTTGTTTCTCTTAGACACAAGATCATATACCTGATTTGCTTCTTCTGAAGATAAAGTCATGACATTAGTCATGCTTTCTGATACTTTTTTAGCACCTAAATCAGTTTGAGTTTGAGCGTTACCCGCAAAAGACAAACCTAATAATGCTATGAATAATAATTTTTTCATTTTTTTTTAATTTAGTTTAATACTAGTTTTTAATTTTTATCGAACAAATAAACTATCCAATCATTAATTAATTATTAATTTTCAATTAACAGCCTCTATAAATTCTATTTTTTAACACTTTTATTCCAACTATTAAATTCATTAATTAATTCTTCTACTTTCTCAGGATATTTATCTGCTACGTTTTCAGATTCCTTTGGATTATTTTTAATGTTAACCAGATAGAATGAGTTTTTAGTTTCTATTGGATTTTTTTGTGATGGATCAATGGGGTTTTTCAACAACTTCCAATCTCCTTTTCGAACCGCCCAACGGTTTGCATTATCATACCACCAGAAGACTTCATGTGGCGATTTCTTCTTTTTATAAATTACATCCACAAGACTTTTCCCTTCAAAATCTTCTTTATCGTACCCTATTTTACATAATTCAAGTATACTAGGAAACCAATCTACATTAACCGCCATCTCCTCTATAACCTCATTCTTTGTGATTTTAGAGGGCCAGCTTATAATAGACGGTACTCTAATGCCTCCTTCAAAAAAAGAAAATTTGGCACCCCGATAAATTCCCGAATTTCCACCACCAGAAAAAGTCCGTTGTTCCATTGAATGCCCATGATCCGATTGAAAAATAACGATGGTATTCTCTCGAATTTTTAATTCGTCCAGTTTATCTAGAAGTAACCCAATTCGCTCATCAAGAGTCGAAATACAAGCGGCATACTTATCTCTGGGACTTTCTAAATTTTTATAATATTCTCTCCATTTTTTCGATGCCTGCAACGGATAATGAGGAAGGTTTAAAGCATAATAAAGGAAAAAGCTCTGGTCCTTGTTTTCTGTAATAAACTTTTCTGCCTTACTTGCCATAACATCCGGGAAATACTCGCCATCCATCCATACTTCTTTTCCGTTTTCCCATAGGTCATGTCGATTGGCTCCCTCCCAATAAAAATAATGCGAATAATTATCAATACAGCCACTCATGTGACCAAACGAATAATCAAATCCTTGCGCTAAAGGCATGGTTTCGTCGCTATACCCTAAATGCCATTTCCCAATGTGGCCAGTTTTATATCCGTTATTTTTGAGTGTCTCTGCGATGGTAATTTGTTCCGAAGGCAATCCAGCCTCACCTTTTATTGCAGGAGCATTGCCTGGTAATCCCGCCTTAAAAGGTGTTTTACCGGTTAACAAAGCAGCCCTTGATGGCGAACATATAGCAGCTGCAGCATAAAATTGTGTAAACCGAACTCCTGAATCTGCCAATCTATCGATATTGGGGGTATACAAGTCTTTTGCGCCATAGCAATTAGCATCAATAGTTCCTTGATCATCTGTATATATTATAATAACATTGGGTTTTACTGCTGATTTTTGTGCGGTTGATATTCCTGGATTTAGAATACATATTAGAATTAATATTTCAACACCCCTTTTTATTATTCTTGATTTATTTTTCATACTATTTGTTTACTATTTAAAAACCACTATTTTTTATTAAAAATAAACCTCTAGGATTTTAGCATCGTCAGAGGCATTAAGCTCAAGTAATGATTTAAAGCTATATTTTGTTTGAGTCATAATCTGTTTTTTTAATAAGTTACAAGTACAGTTGTGGGTTTTGATATTTTTGCAGTAACGATATTGTCTTTATAAATCCAACTGGTAACACCTGCAACCACTTTTGGTTTTTTAGTGCTGTAAAAATCGATTTCTGCATTTTGAAATACATTTTCTATAGTTACTTTTATCGATTGATTTTTTGATTGATAAGGAACTAATTTAATTTTTTCTGCATAGCGAACTCTATGTAAGTAGGGTTCTATTTCTTTTTGAAGCGGAGATATAATAATCTCTAATTTATCAGAAATATGATTCCTTATTTTACCAATTTTTATATGTTTTTCTAAATACGTTGCTGTTGCATTTCTAATTTGCCATTTCATATTGGAATGACGCACAAGATAAGTAACTCTTTTATTTCCAGAGGTCGAAATCTCATTGATACTTCTTGTTTCCAAGGGCTTGTCTAACTCTATTTTTTTGATATCCCCTTTTGCTAAAACACCAGATGTTTGGTAGTTTTTAGTATCAATAATTACACCAGCATCTACTGTGTTTGACGTTGAATGCTCTTGTTCTAGTTTTAAATATTTAATATCTACATCTGTATTCATCCCTGTAAAAGAGGCTTCTACTGCAATATTTACTAAATTATCACTTTGTGGATTACTGTAAATGGTATCAAATTCGGGCAAGTTTGGCACTTCTAACAAGCAGTCTAGTTGCTGTCTTCCTTCTACCAACATTATTTCATCTGACTGGACAATTCGCAATTTACGTCCGTTAATATCATATATATGCAAACGCAACCATAAACGTTGTTTGCCTTTCTCCCCTTTTACATCTAAATCGATGCTTGCCTTGTATTTTTGACCTAAAGGACATCTGTAATAGGAATATTTATCATAATTATCTGAAGGCATTGTTAAAGTAGTCCACCAATTATCATTTGCTTTTAAACGAATTCCAGGATTTGTATATTCGAAACCTGCGTTTCCATGATTCACCTTGGCAGCGAACAAAATTTTATCTAATCCGTGATACGCAGTTCGTTCTGTGTATTTTGTCATGGCGTGATCATCATTAATAACAGCACTATTGCAGCCTGTTAAAAATAATTCTGATTTAGTATTCTCACCTACGTGATGATGATATGCAGGAATACGTTCTCCATTTACAGCACCACCAACTCCATAACTATAGGCGAAATCTGCTTTATTATCAAATGTGGTTTTAACATCAAGGGTTTGACTTAAAGACACATCAAAAGAATCTAAAAACATATCTTTTTCTGCAGAATAACATTTTACGATTAGCTTGTCTTTTGTAATTTCGAAATACACACCACCAATACCATATTTCCCTCTACTAGGATCAAAACCGCCAATTCTTCCATTTGAAACAAACAACATATCTTCTTGTTTTACAACTTCAAAATTATGATTATGACCGTGCATCCAAGTAATAATATTTGGATTTTTCTTAAATACTGCCAGCATTTTATCACTATCCATTACACCTCTATACCCATTTTCATTCCCTGTTGTTGTGCCAATAATGTTATTGTGCGACAACATTACAATGGTTTTATCTTTGTTTAATGCTAAATCTAAATCTAACCAATCCCAAGCTTCTTCAGTAATATAGACAGCTCTAATCAATTGCGGAAAAGAGATAAAATGAATGCCTTGCATATCAAAACTATAATAAGGTCTGCAAGTATTACTTCCCATAATATTGGAGCGCATTTCTGGATCATCATCTTCATTTGAACGCAATTCGTGATTGCCAATTACATAATAAAAAGGAATTTGCTCACAGCCACCCTGAATAATATCTACCCAATCTTTTCTTGCTTTATGTGGATTTCCATTATTATGATGGTCATTATGATGTGCATCTCCTGTATCCAAAAATATATCTAAATCTGGAAATTTTTTCATAATATTTTTAACGGCTGTTGCTTGTTCCTCGATAGGGGGTTGCATTTTATTTACCCAACCAAAATGAGAATCTGAAACAATAAATCCTTTAAAAGAATCTTTTTTAGCATTGTTAAAATTAGTTGATGCAATAACTCTTGGAGTTATAAATGCAGCAGCTGAAAACATTAAAGTTGATTTTATGAACTTGCGCCTTTTCATT
This sequence comes from uncultured Bacteroidota bacterium, assembly GCA_903819815.1. Lineage (GTDB taxonomy): Bacteria > Bacteroidota > Bacteroidia > Flavobacteriales > Flavobacteriaceae > Flavobacterium. Next base: position 1,932 of record CAIJFC010000126.1, on the reverse strand, counting down.
ATATTATTGTGCTCTTTAGATTAAACAATTATAGGATGTTTTATTGGTCTCAAATAGAGTTTAAAACTCTGCCTGTAGGCAGACAGGTATGCACTTTCAGTGCATCTCGCTTAAGCTTCTTAAATTTTTTTTTGCCACAGATTCACAGATTAGAAATGATTTAAAAAATCCGTGAATCCGTGGCAAAATTTCACTGATCAATTTGTATCTAACCTAGCAGACTTTTAGTCTGCCAAACCAAATCCTATGGACTGGAAGTCCATAGTGGTTTAGTTACATTAATTTTCGTTTTAATATGCCATTATAATGCTTAGAGTTATTTTTTTGCAACCACTCTAATAAGCAACTTCTTAATTCTTCTGCTTTTTGTTCGTATTCTTTTCGATTTGGGTTTATTCCTAATAAATTATTCATTTCATACGGATCTTTATTCAAATCATATAAGGCATTTAAGACCTTAGAGTCTTCTGTATAAGGTACCACTAGTTTCCAACCGGCTTTAACAATCATATAATTTGGAGATGTAGGGCCATTATAATCCCATTCTGTAACAACATATTCACCATGTTTTGTTGCTTTACCCTCAATTAAATCTCGTAAGCTTTCGCCTTCCGATTTATAGTTACCCACTTTTAGATAATCCATAATAGTGGCAAACAAATCGACGTTAGAAACATACCCATTAACGGTTGTGTTTTGTTTAATTTGATTTGGCATGTTTATAATTAATGGCACATGAGATGATTCTTCATAAAATACATTTTTCTCTCGCATGCCATGAGCTCCAAGCATTTCGCCATGATCACTCGTAAAAATGATTAAAGTATCATCCGCAAGTCCAGTCTCATCTAACTTGTCCATGATTTTACCCATCCAAACATCTATTTCTTTAATTAAACCATAATAATTTGAAATCATGTATTTAATTTTTTCCTCGTCTGCAAAATCTGGTAAGTTTTTTCTTCCATTAGCATTTGAATAAGGGGAGTTCGTCATGTCATCATGAATACTAATGGGCGCCTTCATATCCTGTGCGGGATACATACCAAAATAAGGTGGAGAAGGAATCATTGGTGCGTGTGGAAAATGGAATGATGCCGTAATGCTAAAAGGTTTATTTTTAAGACGCTCAATAGCATCTATCGTCTTTTTTGCATAAAAAGCGGTAATAGTTTGTTCTTGAGGAATGGAAGATTTACCATGAAAATTGGGTTGTGAAAACTTTTTATCTTCTTTTTTTACCTGTTCATACGATTTGCCAAAATTCACGTCCAAAGGGTCTGGATTATAGGGTCTTTGAGTGAAATTATCTAATAATTCATCGCCTTGAGGCTCTCTTTTTGGATAGACTTCATCCAAATAATCTTTATACATATGACTTTGACCTTCAGGCCCAAACATGTATTTGCCGTTTTTCGCATACTTGTTTGGATTTTTATAAACCGCAGCATGAGCTGTGAGTACATGCCATTTTCCATAATATTCACAGTGATAACCATTTTCTGTAAGAATTTCATCGAATGTTTTCATTGCCATTACGGGTTCGCCTTTATAATAATAGGTTTTATCATTAGTGGTTACTCCGTTCGTACCTATTGTAGTTCCTGTTAAAATGCATGATCGTGTTGGCCCACAAACTGCAACTGGGGTGTACGCGTTTTTAAAATAGGCACCTTGTTTTGCCAATCGGTCAAGATTTGGAGTTTCTAAGACGGTATTTCCAGCAATACTTAAAGCATCATAACGTTGTTGGTCCGTAATGATGAAGAGGATATTTTTCTTTTTTTGTGCCTGGAGACTTCCATGTATTTGAATGAACAGAAAAGTACTTAACACTAATTTTAGTGTAAATTTCATGTCTGAATTTATTGTTTTATATAATTTAACCTTCGGTATTTATTTTCTTTATTTTCGGTAATTAACTCAAACATG
>CAIJFC010000125.1 GCA_903819815.1 uncultured Bacteroidota bacterium | reverse complement strand
TTTTTGGTATAAACTTAAATTATTTTTTAGCTTCATTCGCCACTGGAGGGGGAATACCTTCTAATAATTCAATTTCGAAAATAATATTCGCATTTGGTGGAATCACGTTTCCAGCTCCTCTTTCACCATATCCTAATTTTGAAGGAATGAAAACTACTGCTTTATCTCCAAAAGACATTGTATTCAATCCTTCGATAAATCCAGGAATCAAACCGTCTTTTTTGCCGTATTGGAAAGGAAAGGGTTGGTATCCGTTTTGATCCGCTCTGTTTTTATCATATTTTCCACAAAGTTTATTCACTTCTTCGTAGCTACTGTCAAATAAAGATCCGTCTTCAAGATAACCGGCATAGTGAATAAAAATATTTGCTCCGTCAGCAGGTTTTACTCCAGCTCCTTTTTGAATAATTTTATATTCTAAACCTGTTTCAGTTTTTATAGCTGTAGCTCTAATTGCAGCTAATTCAGACACTTTTGCCGCTTTTACAGGGCCGTATTTTTCATTATAAACTCTTTTAGCTTCCGCATCAATTGCAGTTTGTTTGGCTCTAGCTTCTGCTTGAATTGCAGCTTGTTTGGCATCGTCACCGGCTTTATTCGCATAGTAATCAGCGAAGACTTTAGGAGCATCGAATTTTTTTGCTTCAGTGCCTATTCTAGAAATGGTAACTTTTTGCATTACATCGTCTTGAACAATAGCATTTACAACATCCATTCCGCTAACAACGTGACCGAAAATAGTGTGTTTTCCATTCAACCAAGGTGTGTCTTTATGAGTAATAAAAAACTGACTGCTATTGGTTGCTGGACCAGAATTGGCCATAGCAAGAATACCACCTTTGTCAAAAATCAATTCAGGCAGGCATTCATCTTTAAAGCTATAACCACAACCACCTGATCCATTTCCAGCAGGATCTCCTCCTTGAATCATGAAATCTTTAATTACTCTGTGGAATTTTAATCCATTATAAAATGGTTTTCCTTTCAATTTTTCGTCAGTAACAAAGGTGTTTGTACCTTCAACTAAAGAGATAAAATTAGCTACAGTTACCGGAGCTTTTTTGTATTCTAATATTAATACGATTTTACCTTTTGAAGTTTCAAAATTTACAAATAATCCATCCTTAGAATTTGTATTTGTAATTGGTTTTGAAATTGGTTTTGATTTTTTTGGAGAAGAAATAGATTCTATTTTTCCGCTTTGATTCTTTCCTCCTTGTGAATAACTTGAAATTGTAATTCCAAAGAACAATAAAAATAATACTTTAAATTTCATTTTAATTTGTTTTAATAATATCCTTACTTTTTTGCTTTTTGCTGGGATTTCAGGTTTATTCCCAATTTATTTTGTTGGCATTTTTTCTAATAATTCAATTTCGAAAATAATATTAGCGTTTGGAGGAATCACATTTCCTGCACCAGCTTCACCATATCCTAATTTTGCAGGAATAAACAATACCGCTTTGTCACCAAATGACATGTTTTCTATTCCTTCAATAAAACCAGGGATCATTCCGTCTTTTTTTCCCGCTTGAAAAGGAATTGGCAGGTATTGATTGGCATCTGCTCTTTGTTTATCTAACTTTCCAAATTCTGTGGCCACATTTTGGTAACTGGTATCGAATAAAGTACCGTCTTCTAGAAAACCAGCATAATTGATAAAAATATCAGTTCCAAGACTTGGTTTTTTTCCAGATCCTTTTTTTACAATTACAAATTGCAAACCACTTCTTGATGTAGAGCAAGTTTCTCTTAATTTATTAAAAAAGACAATTTTGGCATCTATAACAGGTTTGTATTTTTCTAGGTAGAACTTTTTGGTTTGATCCTCTATTAAAGCTTGTTTTTGGATGTTTTCTTTTTCTTTAGCAAAGTAGTTATTGAATACTTTTGCAGCATCAAATTTCATCGCAGCAACGCCTTTTCTAATGATGGTTATCGATTTAATATCGTCATTTTGCACAATTGCATTTACCGTTTTCATACCATTTTCAACTACGTGACCAAATATAGTGTGTAAACCATTTAACCATGGAGTTTCTTTGTGGGTGATAAAAAATTGACTGCTATTAGTTCCAGGACCTGAGTTAGCCATTGCTAAAATACCCCCTTTGTCAAATGCTAATTCGGTAATTTCATCTTTAAATTTAAAACCCGTGTCACCACTTCCGTCTCCTAAAGGATCACCTCCTTGAATCATAAAATCGGCAATAACTCGATGGAACTTCAGGTTATTATAGAAAGGTTTTCCTTTTAATTCCTCTTTTACAAAAAGATTGTTTCCTTCTGCAAGACTAACAAAATTGGCAACAGTTACTGGAGTTTTTTCAAATTCTAATTCAACAAGAATTTTTCCTTTATTGGTTTCTATTTCAGCGTACAATCCATCTTTTAAATCGCTATGCGTGTCTTTACAAGATATAAAGGATAAAATAATTACTAAAAATAAACTAATTCTCTTTTTCATTTGTTTCTTTTTTAATTTCTTTTGGTTTACTAATTTCAGGTTTAAAATCGTTTAAAGTCACAGTGCAAATAATAGGTTGATTAGCGCCAATTCTTTTTTCATCACCATGATATCCATAGGCCACATGCGAAGGAAATAAGAAGGTAATTTTCTCTTTTTTATGCATTAATTTTATACCATGTCGCAACCCGATTATTATTTTTTGCTCTTAG
>CAIJFC010000124.1 GCA_903819815.1 uncultured Bacteroidota bacterium | reverse complement strand
TAAAAATGCAGTCGCAAAAGCTCGTGTCATTTTTATTTATTTATTTAATTATGGTAAAAATGCAGTCGCAAAAGCTCGTGTCATTTTTATTTATTTATTTAATTATGGTAAAAATGCAGTCGCAAAAGCTCGTGTCATTTTATGTTTATTTATTAAAAATCTGTTGCAAATTTATGAATTAATTTTTATTTGATAATAGGAAACTGCAATTAGTTAACCAATTTTATAATGCCATTTATGAATTTAAAACAAATTGCGAATCGTATAAGTTTTTGTAATAACCGGAAGTTACATTTAATAATTCTTGGTGGGTTCCTTGTTCAACAATTAATCCGTTGTCCATTACTACAATTTTGTCAGCGTTAATGATTGTTGCCAATCGATGTGCGATAATTATTGATGTTCTTCCTTTGGTAATTGTTTCAGTTGCCTTTTGTATTAATTCCTCTGAATACATGTCGATTGATGAAGTAGCTTCGTCCAAAATCAAGATACTCGGATTACTAACATAGGCGCGTAAAAATGCAATTAATTGGCGTTGCCCTGAGGATAACATTACACCCCTTTCTTTTACATTGTAGTCATAACCCCCGGGCAAACTATTGATAAATTCATGGACTCCAATTTTTTTGGCTGCCGCCACTACTTGCTCACGAGAAATCTCCGGATTGTTCAGCGTAATATTGTTTATTATGGTATCTGCAAATAGAAAAACATCCTGTAATACGACTGCGATTTGTTTTCTCAGTGAATCCAAAGTATAGTCGTGTATGTTCTGATTATCAATATATATGGTTCCGCTATTGATTTCGTAAAACCGATTTAGTAAATTGATAATAGTTGTTTTACCCGCTCCTGTAGCTCCAACAATGGCTATTGTTTGCCCAGGCTGCACACTTAAATTAATTCCTTTTATTACTTCTTCATTATCTATATAGCTGAATTTAACCTCATTAAATTCAATAGCTCCTTTAAATGTTGGCGCCTCAATTGTTCCAATGTCTTGAATGTGTTCTTTAGTATCTAAAATTTCAAAAACACGATTGGCAGAGATCATTCCCATTTGCATTTCGTTGAATTTATCCGCAATTTGACGTAACGGATTAAATAACATTCCAATATACATGGTGTAAGAAAAGATATCTCCAAATGTAGTTGTAGTATCTCCATCTAGAATTCGGAAACCTCCATAAAGAACAATGAAACCTAAAGTTAATGATGAAATAATATCGGCAATTGGAAAAAAAATGGAGTTGTAAAGAATGGTTTTTACCCAAGCATTTTTATGTTTCGCATTAATTTCTTTGAATTTTTCATATTCAATAGTCTCTCTATTGAAGAGTTGAACGATTTTCATTCCGGTAACCCGCTCTTGAACAAAGGTGTTGAGGTTTGCTATTTGATTTCGTACTTCTTCAAAAGTCACTTGCATTTTGCGCTGGAAAATTCGGGTTACGAATACCAATATTGGCATTGCTATAAATACAATAATTGTTAATTTCCAATTTTCCTTAAGCATGAAAATTAGAATTACAAGCATTTTCAGTAAGTCACTGGCAATCATGAATAACCCTTGACTGAAAATTTTAGCAATGGATTCCATATCGGAAACCGACCTTGTAATTAATTGTCCAACAGGAGCGGTATCGTAATATTTCATTTTGAAACTCAACATGTGTTTGAAGAGTTTTACACGAACATCTTTTACAATATCTTGTCCCAACCAATTCGCCCAATACACAAAGAAAAAGTTGGAAAGTACTTCCAGAATAAGAACAATCCCCATTAATGTTACATACCATAAAAGTCCCGCTTGATCGTGAGTTTTTATATAATCATCGACGGTTAATTTTAATAAATAGGGACGTAATGCAGCAAAAATTGATAGGAAAATGGCAAATAGAATAACACTATTAAATCGGAATTTATAGGGTTGAGCATATTTTAATATCCTTTTAAAAACAATGGTATCGAATGCTTTTGCTTTCATATTAATTTGATAGTGTAACTTGTATTGTTTGTTTAAAAAAGCATTTATATATATTCATATTCAATTTTAGTTAGAAACAAGCCTTGTGCCGGAACGGAAAAACCGGCTTCATTTCTATTTTTATTTTCAATAATGGAATTAAAATCGGAAAGGGTGATTTTATGCAAACCAACATTTACGAGAGTTCCAACAATTGCGCGAACCATATTTCGTAGAAATCGATCTGCTGAAATGGTAAAAATCAATTGGTTGTTTTCTTGTGTCCAATACGCCTCAGAAATAGTGCAATTGAAAGTATTTACGTCGGTATTTACTTTAGAAAAACATTGAAAATCGGTGTGATTAAATAGCATTTTCGCCGCTTGATTCATTAATTCTACATCTAGATTTTGATGAAAATACCAACATTCCTCTTGAGAAAAAACGTCTTTCACAGAAGTAATATAATAGTGATACGTTCTTTTTTTGGCATCGAAACGGGCGTGAGCGTCATCATGAACGGGAATTATATTGTAAATTACGATGTCTTTTGGAAGATAGGAATTCAGTTTGTGTAACGTTGATTCAATTTCAAGAGTAGGAGCGTAGTCAAAATGAGCAAACATTTCTTTGGCATGAACTCCGGTGTCGGTTCTTCCTGCTCCCATAATATTTATATCAGAATTTAGTATTACGGAAAGGGCTTTATTCAAAGTTTCTTGTACCGACGATGCGTTGGGTTGAACTTGCCAACCGTGGTAATTTGTTCCGTTGTATGCTAATTTTATGAAATACCTCAAGAGACTTATTTTGAAGTGGTAAAGATACTTATTAATTTTTTCGCTACGAAATTGCAGGTGATCAAAGTTGATTGTAAATATGATTTTTTATTTGGAGTTGGAATGTTTAAATTTACCTCAAAATCCTAGCCCAGATTGAAGTGAAAATCCTGTGCTTTTTAGCACAGATTGTAACGGAATGCTGGAAATAGCTCCTAAAAAATCAATTTTGAGAAAAATATTGCTTCTTTCCGACACGCACAGTCACCTAGATGAAACGATTTTAAAGTACGTTAATTTGGCGGATGAGGTTTGGCATGCTGGTGATATTGGGGATTTGGCGGTAACCGATACGATAAAGAAGATGAAGCCTTTACGGGCAGTTTTTGGTAATATTGATGACGATAAAGCGCGAATGGAATTTCCGTTGCACAACCGATTTATGTGTGAGGGAGTGGATGTTTGGATGACGCATATAGGTGGTTATCCTGGAAAATACAATCCCAATATTAGGGATGAAATGTTGAATAATCCTCCAAAATTGTTTATTTGTGGCCATTCCCACATTTTAAAAGTGATGTTTGATAAAAAACATAATTTTTTACACATGAATCCTGGAGCTGCTGGAATAAGTGGTTTTCACCAAATGAGAACGATGCTACGATTTGAAATTGAGGGAGAAAAAATTTCAAATTTGGAAATTATTGAAATCGGGAAGAGGTAAGAATATAGATAATAGACAAAGAGAGGATAGACTTTTATATATATTTCTTAGCGAGCTTTGTTTAAAACCTTTGCGGACATTGCGGTAATAATAAACGAAAAAAAACCCAAACTTTCGTTCAGGTTTTTCTTCGCATTAATAAACAAGTTTATAGGTTTATCGTAAACGATCAGCAGATTTTACGAGATCTTCATCCTTTTTGATGGCTCTATTGGCCAAAGCCAAGAAAACGATAGCAACAATAGGAAGGAACATCCCAATACCTTTCTCAGAAACTTGAACAGCTTCTCCAGATAAATTTAGCGAACGATATACAAATAATCCTAATAAAATTAAGTTCAATATGATAGTCAATCTGTTCAATACAAATTGATGCTGTCTTTTTTTGAAATACATTATACTAATTAAAGTTAATGTTGTGGATAATCCAAAAAGTACGGTATAAAAGGAATCGTTCATGAAACGAAATTCATTTCCATCGCTCATTGTAAATAGTGGAAAAACAAAAGGAAGTGCTCCTAAAATCACTAATGCAACTAATAAATAGACTGTTTGTATTCTTTGAATCATTATTGTAAATTGTTAAAACAAAAATATTAATTAAAATTAAAAAAACACTATGATTATTAATAATATTTTGTATTATTGCATAACAAATACTTAAGTACTTCATCCTTTGGAGATTTCATTTAAAAAAAATCACAAATTCTTTATTTATTATTCCACAACAATTAAATTCAAATAACATTTTATGTTTGAGATTTCTGTATTAAAAGAAATGAAGCTTTCTGAGCTTCAAGAAATTGCGAAAGCAGCCAATATTACTAAAATTACTGGTGTTAAAAAAGAAGCATTAATCAATCAGATTTTAGAAGTTCAATCTTCGTTTTCTGAAAGCAATTCTGATGCTAAAACCGAGAATTCTATCGATGCTAAACCTAAAAGAGCAAGGATTACTGTTGACAAAAAAGCAGAATCGATGTCTTTATTTTCTGAATCAGCTGAACAAGTTGAAGAAAATAAGGAAGCTGTAATAGAAGAAGTTCCTGCCGAAAATCCAAAAGAGCGCAAAGTTGTAAAGTTTAAAAAAGCAGATTTTGAAGCTAAAGTTGCGGCTAAAGCGTTTACCGAAACCAATTCAGAAAATGAAATTGATGAGGAGAATAGTGAAGAATCTCCTGAAGAAAAGCCTAAAAATCCCAATCAGAAATTAAATCCCAATCAAAAACAAAATCCAAATCAGAACCCAAATCAGAACCCAAATCAGAATCAAAATCAGGGTCCTAATGGGAATTTAAATCCTAATTTTAAAGGCAAGAAAAGTAATTTTGGACATTCAGATTTTGAATTTGATGGAATCATTGAAAGCGAAGGAGTTTTAGAAATGATGTCGGAAGGATATGGTTTTTTACGTTCGTCGGATTACAATTATTTAGCTTCTCCTGATGATATTTATTTATCAACTTCTCAAGTTAGATTATTTGGTTTAAAAACCGGTGATACTGTAAAAGGGGTGGTTCGTCCACCAAAAGAGGGTGAAAAATTCTTTCCTTTAGTTCGTATATTAAAAATAAACGGTCACGATCCGCAAGTGGTTCGAGACCGAGTTTCTTTTGAACATTTAACACCAGTTTTTCCTTCTGAAAAATTCAGAATAGCTGAAAAACAAAGTACGATATCAACTCGAATCATCGATCTATTTTCACCAATTGGAAAAGGACAACGTGGAATGATTGTGGCGCAACCTAAAACGGGTAAAACTATGTTGTTGAAAGACATTGCTAATGCCATTGCTGCCAATCATCCTGAAGTTTACTTAATTGTACTTTTAATTGACGAACGTCCAGAGGAAGTTACCGACATGCAACGAAGTGTTCGTGGGGAAGTTATCGCTTCCACTTTTGATAGAGAACCACAAGAGCACGTTAAAATCGCAAATATTGTACTTGAAAAAGCAAAACGATTGGTAGAATGTGGTCACGATGTAGTAGTATTATTAGATTCTATTACTCGTTTAGCGCGTGCTTATAATACGGTTCAACCCGCTTCTGGAAAAGTATTAAGTGGTGGTGTAGATGCCAATGCTTTACAAAAACCCAAACGTTTCTTTGGGGCTGCTCGTAATGTTGAAAATGGAGGTTCATTGAGTATTATTGCTACAGCCCTTACGGAAACAGGTTCTAAAATGGATGAGGTAATTTTTGAAGAATTCAAAGGTACAGGAAATATGGAATTGCAATTGGATAGAAAAATTGCAAACAGACGTATTTTTCCAGCTATCGATTTGACTTCATCGAGCACACGTCGTGATGACCTACTTCTAGATGAAAAAACATTGCAACGCATGTGGATTATGAGAAAATATCTTTCTGACATGAACCCAATAGAAGCAATGGATTTTATCAACGACCGTTTCAAGAAAACGAAAAACAATGAGGAATTTTTAATTTCTATGAACAATTAGAATTTTGTAATTTTTAAATAAAAAAAAACTCCGATGATAAATCGGAGTTTTTTTATGAGGTAATTCTAAATTAATTCACGCTAATCTTTTTAGTAATTGAATTATTATTAGAGGTTAACTTTAAGAAATAAAACCCTTGTGGTAAATTTTCTAAAGTATAGGTTTCATTTATTTTCACTGGATTGTTAAAATCATTAATCAATTGTCCATTAATAGTAATTAATTGGATGTTATCAATTGTAGAATTGGTATTGATAGAAATTGATCCATTATCTGTTGGGTTTGGATAAATAGAAATTGAATTTTCTAATTCAAATGTAGTATTCCCTAAAAAACTACTCCAAATGGTACTAACATATTCTGGATGATCTATGTACGGATTTCTATTGGATTGATGATTGTAATAAATATCGTTATTAATAGCAATTTCTTTGGCACTAACTGGATCATCTGTGTGCCATTTTACAAGAATATCTATAAAAGGGTTAGTAAATACTCTACCTATTGAGCCGTCAAACATATTTTTTGATTGACAAGAAGAAGCATTGGCAGTGGTATAAAAATTACCCATAAAATCTTCGTAGCGGGTTGCAAAATAGAAAAAAGCCCTCGCAATATCCCCTTTAAAATCATTAACAGGTTCAAATACAATTCCTGAGTACCCTTGAGCATAGCCTGAATTGAGTCCATTACCTCTTTTTGAACCATTTTGAGAAGTATAGCTAGCTGTTCCAACTTTTCCAAAAGGATAGTTATTTCTTTCGCCATTTACTTTTCCATCTGAAGGAACCACAAAAAACGGATCGTTTTTCATAGGGTCAATAGCATAATTATCAAAATAGGACTGTGGAATTAAATGCTCTCTGTTATAACAATCTCCTTCGTTAGAATAGTTTCCACACTGTTGAGAAGTTGAAGTGTAATTATAAGGATCTGCCCCAGTTGGATTTTCTGAATACATGTCTAATAAACTGCCGTCATTTTCATAATAATTGTCTCTAAAAGCAGCATGAGTATATAGAGTCATAAGTGCTCCATATCCTTGATCTGTATGAAGACGTTCAGACGGTAAACCGTCATTTACAGCATCTATTATTTTTTTTAATTGTGTTTTTAAAGCCAAACCTGTTCCAGTAGCACTTGTATAATACCCAGATGGTATTTGTGCAAAACTATTTAGACAAAAAAGCACAGCTAGGATAGTAAAAAATTGTTTCATAAATTAATTATATAGGGGTGTCAAATTTATATCAAAATTATTTAAAACATAGCTTTTTTAGATTTAAATCTTAAGGTTTGCTTAAAGTTAGATTTTAGCGAATTAAGAATTTCTTTCAAGCAATGCCATGTAAAACCCATCAAAACCTGATTCTGAAGCTAAAATTTTAGTGTCTTTTATCAATTTAAAGTTCTTGCCCATTTCGGTATTTTTTAAGAAGTGGCCTACTTGATCTTGGTTTTCTGAAGGTAAAACAGAACAAGTAGCATAAACTAATTTTCCACCGGGTTTAACAATTCTAGAATAACTTTCAAGAACTTCAGCTTGAACTTTCCGAATATTATCGATGAATTCAGGTTGGAGTTTCCACTTGGCATCTGGATTTCTTTTCAAGACTCCTAAACCGCTGCAAGGTGCGTCAATCAAAACACGATCCGCTTTTTCCTGTAGTTTTTTAATGACCTTAGTAGAATCAATGATCTTGTATTCAATATTGAAGGCGCCATTTCTTTTTGCTCTTAATTTCAACTGCTTTAATTTACTTTCGTATAAATCCATTGCTATTAATTGGCCTTTATTTTCCATTAATGAGGCCAAATGTAAGGTTTTTCCTCCCGCACCAGCGCAAGTGTCAACTACTCTCATTCCAGGTTTTACATCTAAAAAAGCAGCAACTAATTGTGAATTGGCATCTTGAACTTCAAACATTCCTGCTTTAAATGCATCGGTCATAAATACATTGGCTCTTTCTTTTAAAACTAATGCGTCAGGTTGGTCTTTTAAAAAAGTAGTTTCAATATTTAAATCCATTAAAAGGGCGTGTAATTTTTCACGAGTTGTATTTAAAGTATTGACTCTTAATATTACTTTTGCGGGTTGGTTTTGGGCAGCTATTTCGGTGGACCAAACTTTTTCACCTAATTCTTTAACTCCTAATTCGTCCATCCAATCTGGAATGGATTCTTTTAAAGCTCTAATTTTTGATAATTCATCAAAACGCCCTTTAATTTTTCGTTCAGGAGTTCCTTCTAATTGTCTCCAATCGGGAATTGGGTAACCTCTTAAAACTGCCCAAACAGAGAACATTCTCCAAAGATTATCTCTGTCAAACGGTTCTTTTACTTCGGCAATTTCAGCGTATAATCGTTTCCAACGAACTATTTCATAGATAGTTTCAGCAACAAACTTCCGATCGGAACTTCCCCATCGTTTGTCTTTTTTTAAAGCTCTTGCCACTACTTTATCTGCATATTCCCCTTCATTGAAAATCGCATTTAGGGAATCGATGGTAGTGTAAACTAAATTTCTGTGTAATCTCATTATTTTTTATTGAAATGCAAAGGTACTGCTTTTTTTCAGAAGAGATTTTTGTTAATTTAAGATGTAATACTATTGTTTTTTTAAGTAATTAAAATATTAAAAATAGTTATTCTACTCTATTTAAGTGTATTTTTTCTGGCGGATGCAAAACCATTGGGAATTTTTCAATTTTCACCGAGCTACTGTCTAAACCGAAAGCTTTTTCTTCAGATAAACTGAATTTTTTAATCAAAAAATAGGCATTCATGACAATCTTCTCATGCCATAATAAATCACTATCATTAGATAAGAATTTTTCTAACAGTATAAATTTAAAATCACCAAGGATATTGTTTTTATTCAATGATTCATAACGGCTGGTAACATCTACTTCACCATTTTTCACCATGTCTTTCAAAACTTCTTTGAACATCAAATTGATTTTTGTAGGCTCTCTAAATCCTAAATTAAAATCAATTCTAAACAAATCATCTTTGATAATTTCCGTTACTTTATATTCTGTTTTGTAGGGTTCACTAAGAATATTCACGTGGACAAACCAATATAAATCGGCTCTTTTTGGACGTTTTTGTAAAATGGAATACATTACTTTTTCTTCAATTTCATCTGTCCGACTTGCATTAGTCATAAATACCAAATGAGTTGCATATTTTGGAATAGATAAGTCAGCACTTAATTCGGCCAGTACTTTTGTATAGGAATCAATTTTTACAAACTTGGTGTAGTTTTTACTAATTTTCTTTGCAAAATACCAAATTGTCATTATTCCAATTAACATTAAAGCTATGAATAATGTAACATAACCTCCATGTGGGAATTTTTTTAAGTTTGCAATTAAAAAGCTAAATTCAATAATTAAATAAGTCGCAATTAAAGGAACTATTATCATCCAGGAAACACGCTTTAAAATCATATAGAAATTTAGAAGAATGGTTGTCATAATCATGCATAAGATAATAGCTAAACCATAGGCCGCCTCCATATTACTAGATTCTTCAAAGTGCAATACTATCATTATACAACCTGCAAATAATAACCAGTTAATTGACGGAATGTACAATTGTCCTTTAAGTTCTGTAGGGTATTTAATTTTTACTTTCGGCCAAAAATTCAATCGCATAGCCTCGTTTATTAAAGTAAAAGAACCGCTAATTAAGGCCTGAGATGCAATTACTGCAGCCATTGTAGCAATTACGATTCCGAATGGTAAAAACCAACTTTCCATTATTAAGTAGAATGGGTTTCCGTTTTTACCACCTAATGATTGTAAAGTGGCACCTTCATGTTGTATTAAATAAGCAGCTTGACCGAAGTAATTTAAAACCAAGGTTGTTTTTACAAACATCCAACTAATTCGAATGTTTTTTCTACCGCAGTGCCCCATGTCAGAATACAATGCCTCGGCTCCAGTTGTACAAAGAAAAACAAATCCCAGTACGTAAAAACCTTCTGGATGAATTGTCAATAGTTTTATCGCGTAATAAGGGTTTATTGCTTTTAATACTTCAATATGATCCACTATTTGAATTAACCCTAAAACTCCTAACATAGCGAACCATACTAGCATCATTGGTGCGAAAAATTTACCAACTAATTTTGTTCCGAATTGTTGAATAGTGAAGAGTATAAACAGAATTCCAATTACAATAGGAATGGTGTTGATGTCTGGATAATAAGTTCTGATTCCCTCTACAGCTGAGGCTACAGATATAGGTGGGGTAATAATTCCATCAGCTAATAGTGCACTTCCACCGATAATAGCCGGTACAATTAACCATTTAACTTTAGTTCGTTTAACTAATGCGTACAAGGCAAAAATACCGCCTTCACCATTATTATCTGCACTTAAGGTAATTAATACATATTTTATGGTAGTTTGTAAAGTAAGTGTCCAAAAAATGCAAGAAACACCTCCTAAAACAATATCTGAAGTAATTGCGTGAAGCCCTAGAATGGCTTTCATTACATATAATGGCGAAGTCCCTATATCTCCGTAAATTATTCCTAAAGTAATTAATAATCCACCTAATGATAATTTGCTGTGCAGATCGTGATGATGAGAACTCATAAAAATAGTTTAAAAAAAGTCCACAAATTTATTACTATAAAATTTAATATTGATAAATGATTGTATTTTTTTTAAAAATAAAAATAAAATTATAGGATAAATAAAAAAACACCGATTTTTTATCGGTGCTTTTTATGAAATTTGAAATCAAATATTTATCTTCTAGAATTAGAGTTTCTATTTTCTCTTGATGAAGAATTTCGAGGAGATTGCTCATTATTTTCTCTAACCCTTGGAGTATTTGATTCTGATTGATTTCGTCTTGGAGTTTCAACTTCTGCCCTTGTATTTTGCCTAGGGCTTGAATCCTGATTGTTATTTCTAGGGCTTTCTGCCTCAGTTCTAGTATTGTTTACAATGTTATTTTCCGTTCTATTATTTCCATTTGAAGTTCTGCTTCTATCCAATTCGTAGCGATTTGAAATGCTTGTATTTCTTCTTTCAAATGAACGTTCTGGGTTTCTAACTTCATAACTATTAGCTCGAACATTTCTATGTAGATTTATCGCTACAGTACTTCGTCTAACATTCACATAATTATAATAATTGTTGTGGTTTATCCAACGGCGAACGTTTCTATGGTAGCGATACATTAGAAAAGGACGCCAATTATAGTAATATTGTGGATAATATCCCCAATTCCAACTAGAATAGTAAATGCTATAATTAGGAGACCAGAAATAAGTAAATAATCTTGGTGAATGAACATAAACGGGTTCATAAATATAATTATTTCCATACATATAAACATCGCCCACAACTTGAACTTGCATTCTATTATTCTCGTCTCGTTCCACTTCAATAGTAGCTACATCCTGAAATATATCTTTTTCTAAAATGGCTTGAATAACTACCAAATGGGTGTTTCCTTCAACAGATTCAATAACTCTTAGGTAATCAACTTGATTGTCATTATTTAAATCCAAATTTGATATTTTATACTTTGGATCGTTTAAACGTTTTTCAAAATCCTCCAAATTCTCAGAATCCCCAAAAATTGATGCCACCGCTTTCAAATCTAAATTATCGCTAATTTCAGAATTCGTTGCGTTAACAGTAGTTCTAGTTTGTGAATTAATGGTATTCACAAAAAATAATGTAACAATTGATAAAAAAATGATTTTCGTTTTCATGGTATTCGATTTTAAAATTACTACTTTATGAAAATATCCAATTACTATGCCAACAATCAATTTTAACAAAACTTAAACTTTTTATAGAATATTCATGTAAATTAGCTATTTAAAAGTAATCGTATGAAATACCTTTTATCATCATTAATTTTAGTCTTGTTTAGTCTCAAATCGAAACCGTTATTATTGGAATTTAATGGTAATAAAACTGCTGTGTCGATAGATACTCTTTTTACAGATAAAATTAGTATTAGAGCAATTGAAATTGATCAAAATAAAGTTTGGTATGCTGCCGATAATAATAGATTTGGCTATGTTGACCTACTTACTAATCAACGTGTAGAAAGAAAAATTAGCATAGATTCTTTAAAACTTGAATTTAGAAGTATTGCCCAGACCAAAAGTGATATTTATATTTTAAGTGTTGGAAATCCAGCTTTGTTATATAAAATTAATAAAAAAGATTTATCCTATAAATTGGTCTATCAAGAAAATCATGAAAAGGTTTTTTATGATGCCATTTACTTCATTGACAATAAAAAAGGAATTGCAATTGGTGATCCAACTGAAGATACTTTTTCTATAATTACAACCCTCGACGGAGGTGCAACATGGAATAAAATACCAAGTAATAATTTACCAAAACTTGCAGTAGGAGAAGCGGCATTTGCGGCAAGCAATACTAATATTTGCGTAAAAGGGAATAGGATATTTTTGGTTTCTGGCGGAATTAAGTCTAGAGTATTTGTAAGTTATGATTTTTGCAAAACGTGGCAAGTTCATGAAACGCCAATTATTCAAGGGCAATCGATGACGGGAATTTTCTCGGCTGATTTCTTAAATGAAAAAACAGGAATTATTGTTGGAGGAAACTACGATGCACAATCCGACAATAATGCGAACAAAGCCATAACATTTGACGGAGGTCAAACCTGGAAATTAGTAGGCATTAATCAAGGTTTTGGGTATGCTTCCTGTGTTCAATTTGTTCCCAATACCAATGGAAAAAGTATACTGTGTGTTGGAACTACAGGAATCTATAGTTCTACTAATCAAGGTGAAAATTGGAATAAATTATCCGATGATAAAGATCTATTTACTATAAGATTTCAAGATTCCAATACTGCTTTTTTAGCTGGAAAAAATAAACTGGTTAGAATGAAATTTTAATAATTTGTTTTTAACTCAATTTATTTGAAATCAAACTGATGAATTCCTTTCTGGTTTTATCCTTTTCAAATGCGCCTGTAAATGATGAGGTTGTGGTATAGGAATTCTGTTTTTGAATTCCTCTCATTTGCATGCACATGTGTTGCGCCTCTATTACAACTGCCACTCCAAGTGGATTTAAAGCTTCTTGAATACAGTTTTTAATTTCGTCAGTCAATCGTTCTTGAACTTGCATTCTTCTTGCAAATGCGTCAACAATTCTAGGAATTTTACTTAAACCTACAATTTGACCATTTGGAATATAAGCCACGTGTGCTTTTCCAAAAAAAGGCAATATGTGGTGTTCGCACATGGAGTAAACTTCTATGTCTTTTACTAAAATCATTTGTTGGTGATCTTCTGTAAATAAAGCGGATTTTAATATTTCGAGCGGATTTAAATCGTAACCATGAGTAAGAAATTGCATTGCTTTTGCAACTCTTTCAGGTGTTTTTTGAAGTCCTTCACGGTTTACATCTTCTCCTAAATTTTCTATAATAGTTTTGTAATTTTCAGATAATGTTTCAATTAATTTTGTATCGTAAATCTCAATTTTTTCGTAACTTTTCATTAATTTTTTATTGTTATATTTTAAAACTTACAATCCCATAATCCATTTCAAAAACTTGTCCTGATATTGATTTTGCGCTATCCGACATTAAAAATTTCGCCATTCCCGCAACTTCTTCAGGGTCTAAATATCCCTTCATTGGATGTCTTTCAATCATGTTTTCTTTCATTCTATCATTTCGAAGAATGGCAGCCGATAGTGAGGTTTCAGTTATTGTTGGTGCAATTGCATTTACTCTTACTGTTGGTGCTAATTCAGCTCCAAGCGATTTCACCAAACCTTCAACGCCTGATTTAGCTGTTGCAATGCTGGCGTGAAATGGCATTCCTAATTTTGCCGCTACAGTACTGAACAATATTATTGAAGGATTTGTACCTTTTTTTAAAGTTGGTAAATATTTTTGAATCGATTTTACAGCTCCAATTACATTAATTTCAAAATCGTTTCTAAAATCATCTATTCCTAAGCTCATTATTGGTTTTAAATTAATAGAACCAGGACAATATATTAACACGTCAACTTGCTCGATATCGGGAAGTTCAGAAACTAATACGTCCAATTGATAATTGGTTAAATTAGGATGTGAAATTTCTGGTAGGTTTCTACTGATATTTATAACGTTATTGTCTTTAATTGCATATCTCAAAATTGCATTTCCAATTCCTTTGCTTCCGCCAATGATTACTATGTTTTTCATTTATCTTTTAGCTATTTTATTATTGTTTATTTGTCTTTGTCTGGTGCATTTAAATCTACCTTCCCGATAATCACGAAGTTTTTCATGCTTTGTTTTGCGTCCCTGAACTCTTGCTCGCCACATTCTGAAACTTGAGGGTTTCATTTCTCTGCGCATCAAATCAATGACTTCCTGTTCTTTTATGCCAAATTGAAGTAAAATAGCATCAAATGTGGTTCGGTCTTCCCAAGCCATTTCTATTATTCGGTCTATTTCAATTTCAGAAAACTCCTTTTCCATATACTATTTATTTCAAGTTACAAAGGTATTAATTGTTTAACGAATTATCATAATTGTTAAACAAAATATTTATTATTTTAAATGTAAATTTGCAATTCAAATAGTTACTAATGCACCAACATTTTATTTTAAACAAACCCTATGGTTATTTAAGCCAATTTATTTACCAATTAAAAAGGAATAAAAAGTTATTGGGTGATTTGTACGATTTTCCCGATGGTACCATGGCAATTGGACGTTTAGATGAAGATTCTGAAGGTTTGATTTTACTAACCACTGATGGAATGATGAGTGAATTGGTGCGAAGTAAAAAAGTAGACAAAGAATATTACGTTCAAGTTGATGGAATTATAACCCAAGAGGCAATCGACAAAATTCAAAATGGTGTTGAAATTGGATTTAATGGGTCAAAATATAAAACTAAATCGTGCAGGGCCTGTTTAATTTCGGAAGTTCCAAATTTTGGTGAACGAGGTAAGAAAATTCGTCACGAACGCCACGGACCAACTTCTTGGGCTTCGATTACTCTTAATGAAGGAAAATTCAGACAAGTTAGAAAAATGACTTCTGCTGTTGGCTTTCCAACGTTAAGGTTGGTAAGAGTTAGAATAGGAAACGTATATTTGAACGATTTAAAATCGGGAGAAGTTATTGAAATAACGGATTCTCAAATCTTAAATCTAAATTCTTAAATTATAAATTAACTATGTTAAACATCGTTTTAGTAGAGCCAGAAATACCAAATAATACCGGAAACATAGGAAGATTATGTGTAGGAACCGGTAACAGATTGCATCTAATTCATCCGTTTGGATTTCAAATTACAGACAAGAATTTGAAGCGCTCGGGTTTGGATTATTGGATACATTTGGACTGGAAAGAATATCAAAATACTGAGGAATGGATTGCCCAAATCCCAGATCTTTCTCGGGTATTTTTATTCAGTTCGCATGCTGAAAAATCGTATTTAAAAGAGAATTTTCAAGATGGTGATTGGTTGGTTTTTGGAAAAGAAAGTGTGGGTTTGAGTGAATTGTTTTTGAATCAATTTCCAAATCATTTAACTATTCCTATTTCTCCTTTGGTACGAAGTTATAATCTTGCCAATTCGGTAGCATTTGCCATTGGCGAAGCAAAAAGACAAATAGAATTGTAGTTTTATTGAACTATAAATTTCCCTTTTTCACGATCAAAGGCGATATGTTCATTTTTAAATAAAGTTTCAAAATTCCCTTTTGAAATAAAATTACAAGGTTGGTCTTGAACTACATTTTCATCGCTCATAATTATCATTTCATCACTAATTTGAATCGCCATATCGATATCATGTGTTGAAAAAAGGATGCATTTATTGGTTTCTTTTGCGAGTTTCTTAAGGAGTTTAAACAAACTAACTTTATGCAATAAATCCAAGTGGGTGGTAGGCTCGTCTAAAATAATTAAAGGAGTATCTTGCGCCAATGCCCTTGCAACTAATACTTTTTGAAGTTGCCCATCGCTAATTTCGTAATGTTTTTTTTCTGCTAATGAAGTGATTTGTGTCAACTCCATTGCTTCATTTATTTTAG
Source organism: uncultured Bacteroidota bacterium (assembly GCA_903819815.1). Lineage (GTDB taxonomy): Bacteria > Bacteroidota > Bacteroidia > Flavobacteriales > Flavobacteriaceae > Flavobacterium. The sequence goes on along the minus strand of CAIJFC010000124.1, from coordinate 7,622 downwards.
AAATATCATTGTCTGACAAATTTCCCAACCAATTCGTATAGGGTTGTCTGCCTAAAGCAATAATTTCAAAAACGGTTAAATTGCTTGGAGGTAATTTTTCTGTTAAAACAATACTCAGATTTTGTGCAAACGAAATAGAATCATATTCATTAATATTTATTTCGTTTAAAATAATATTTCCAGATAGGGGAGGTTGAATGCCAATTAATGTTCGCAATAAGGTAGATTTTCCAATTCCGTTAGCTCCTATTAAAGCGATTAATTCGCCTTTTTTCAAATTCAAATTGATATGGGTTGCAATGGTTTTAATCTCCTTTTTAGAAGAATAGCCAACAGATAAATTGGAAGTGGTAAGAATAGGATTATTGATGTCCATTAATTGAAATTAAGAATTCAAAAGTACAAATTAGGGACTAATTATTAGAAAATTAATTCTTTTTCAAGATTTTATATTCTTCGTAGCACTCGCTAATTGCATCCATAATTTGGAGATCATTTGCGGTTTTTATAAAAGATTCCGAGTAATTACAACGGCCTAAAATTTCAGGAATGTCATTTTTGTCAATTCCTAGAAGTACTGAAATAGTTTCTCGATCAAATTTTGAAGCCAACAAATTCCTTACAGTTTCATCTTTCTTTAAGCTTTTTAAACGTTTTAATTCTTTGGGCTTTTTGCCAAAGAAATTATAAAGCATATCGGCAGGATTGAAAATGGACCCCATTACTTTACTGAAGGCGTTTGGAGAAAATTCACCGGCCTCATAGCCTTGTTGCAATCCTGAAATACTGTATCTGTAATTTTCTTTTGTTGGAATCAATTTAGAATCTACCTCCAAATAACCAGTCAAATCGTAGGGCCGAACAATAACTTCTTCAAGGGCAATAGCACTTTCCGTCAATTGAATTTTAGTAGTTTTAATTTTAAACCAGTCGTTTGTAACTCTGATTTTTATGGATTTAAATCCAATAAGTGAAATATGTAAAGTATCAGTAACGCTGACTTCTAATTCAAATTTTCCATTAGAATCGGAAACGGTTCCACGTACTTTATTAATATTTATAATATTGACATTACCTAATGGGAGTTGCGTGCTGTAATTGACAATAGTTCCAAAAACTTTTTGCGATGGAGTTGCTTCTTGCGAAAAAGCGATGTTTTTAGCGAATAGTATAAAAAAGAAAACTACAAAATATCTCATTTTTGGATTTAAAACTTTAAAAGTAATAAAACACAATAGATATTCTGTAGTTTATCCCTATAATTATAAGAAAATTAACAAATTTCGTTAGCTTTTTCTAGGTCTTTTCGCTCTTGGAGTATCACCAAAACCTTCCGATCTTCTTGGTGCTCTTTCTGATGAACCTTCCGTTCTTGGCCCTCTGTCAGATGAAAAACCACCCGTTCTTGGAGCAGCACTTCTTCCACCAAAACCACCTTCTCTAGGAGTTGAACTTCTTCCGCCGAAACCACCCTCTCTTGGAGCTGAATTTCGATCGCTTCTAAATCCGCCAGAACTTTCTCTTCTTGGAGCAAAACTTCCTTCTCTCCTTGGAGCAGCACTTCTTTCACCACCTGATCGACCTCCGCCAAAACCACCACCAGAACTTCTTCCGTTGTGATCACGTCTTCCGCCACCATCATTTTTAGAAATTTCAACATTGATTCTACGTCCTTCTAATTGAACGTTATTCAATACTTCCATTACTTTATCTGAATGTTCAGGGTCTGTATTAAAGAAAGAGAAACCTTCTTTTACATCAACTTTGAAAACATCATCACGGCCAAGATCTAAAGTTTCTTTCAAATAATCTTTTAAAGACATCCAATCGAAATTATCTCTAGAACCAATATTTACAAAATATCGAACCGCACCATTGTTATTGAATTCTCTTGATGCACCTTCACCATCATTACGATCACGTCTTTCAGAACCTGAAGATTGATTAGAGATATCTCTATTTTTTTTGTAATAAGCAATGAAACGGTTGAATTCAACAGAAACCATTTTCTTGATTAATTCTTCTTTCGTTAAACCTTCAAGTACATTGTTAATTGCAGGTAAATAGTTGTCAATTTCGTGATCAACTTCCGTGTCTTTAATTTTGTTTGCTAAGTGCAACAATTGAATTTCGCAAATTTCGATTCCAGAAGGAATTGTTTTTTCTTCAAATTTTTGTTTGATGATTCTTTCGATAGAAGAAATCTTACGCAATTCACTTTTTGTTACAATAACGATAGAAGTTCCTAATTTTCCGGCTCTTCCTGTACGTCCAGAACGGTGATTGTACGTTTCAATTTCATCAGGCAATTGATAATTTACCACGTGAGTAATATTATCAACATCAATTCCACGAGCAGCAACATCAGTAGCAACTAGCATTTGGATTTGTCTTCCTCTAAAAGATTTCATAACGCCATCACGTTGCGCTTGAGATAAATCTCCGTGCAATGCAGCAGCACTATAACCGTCTTCAATTAATTTTTCAGCAACAGCCTGAGTATCACGTTTCGTTCTACAAAAAACCACTGAGAAAATGTCTGGATTAGCATCTGCTAAACGCTTCAAAGCTTCGTAACGATCACGCGCATTAACAAGGTAAAATTCGTGTGAAACGGTTGCCGAGCCTGAGTTTTTAGTACCAACAGTAATTTCTACTGGATCGTGCATGAATTGTTTTCCAATTCTTGCCACTTCGGCTGGCATAGTTGCAGAAAACAACCACGTGCTTTTGTCATCTGGAGTAGTTGAAAGGATATTTACGATATCTTCGTAGAATCCCATGTTCAACATTTCGTCTGCTTCGTCAAGAATACAGTAATTAATTTGAGAAATGTTTACCAAACCTCTGTTAATCATGTCTTGCATTCTTCCTGGAGTAGCCACAATAATTTGTGCTCCTCTTTTAATGTCTCTCGCTTGTTCTGTAATGCTAGCTCCACCGTAAACTGCTACCACATTAATACCTTTTTCGTATTTAGAGTAGTTTTTAATTTCGTTGGTAATCTGCAAACACAATTCGCGTGTTGGAGATAAAATCAATGCTTGTGTATTTCTATTGTTGGCATCAATTTTCTGAATAACTGGAAAACCAAAAGCTGCCGTTTTCCCTGTCCCTGTCTGAGCCAACGCAACTAAATCTGTGTCTTTTTCCAATAATAGGGGAATCGCTTTCTCCTGTACTTCGGTCGGATTCTCAAATCCTAGATCTAAAATCGCCTTCAGTAACGATTCACTCAATCCTAATTGTTCAAATTTATTCATATAGTATTTTAAATATTTTGCAAAAGTACAGCTTATATTTGTTAATAACTAATTGAAATCATAGAATTGATATTTTATTAATAATTGATAATCAGTAATTTAGAATTAAGAATTTAGAATTTAGAATTTAGATTGGGGAAAATTGTTCATAAATACATCTTCGTTTTATGAAAAATTAGTAAAAATTAAATATTTTGAAGGAAATCTAAAAGTGCTTTGGTGGCTTTTCCTCTATGGCTAATTTCATTTTTTACTGCTAATGATAATTCAGCAAATGTTTCATCATAATTTGTTGGTTTAAATATCGGATCATAACCAAATCCTCCAGTTCCTTTTTTTTCTAATGTGATTTCCCCTGAAGCGATTCCAGTGAAAAGATATTGTTTTCCCTTTAAATTTAATGCAATTACTGTTTTAAATTGGGCATTTCTATTTGGTTTATCCAATAATTCTTCCAATAATTTATTCATATTATAATCTGCATTTCTTTGTTCACCTGCGTATCGAGCAGAATAAACTCCCGGTTCACCATTTAAAGCTTCTACTTCTAAACCGGTATCATCAGCAAAACAATCAAAGCCATATTTTTGAGTGATATAGTTGGCTTTCAAAATGGCATTGCCTTCAATAGTATCAGCTGTTTCTGGGATTTCTTCAAAACAACCTATACTTTCCAAACTTACAATTTGAATTGTATCCGGAAGCATGCTCTGAATTTCTTGAATTTTATTTTTATTGTTGGATGCGAAAACTATTTTCATTCAGGGGGTTATTTGTTAATTTGGTAATGCGGTTATTTGTGGGATTCTGGAAACGAGAATTATTTATTTTACCACAAAAGTAACAAAGAAAAGTAAAGTAACAAAGGGTTTTTAAAAGTGGTTAACTGGTTATTTGGTTATTAGTTAATGCGGTTATTCGGAGAAAAATGTAGTCGCTTATTTAGAAAATTTTTGAAATCAGTTTAATCCGTTAGATCTGTGGCAAAAAATCCTATCCCCAGCCCTTTCCAAAGGAAAGGGAGCCAAGATGTGAAAGAGGTGCTGTTGAGATAATGGATAATAGAGTAAAAAATTCGAGATAATTTGTGTACTTCGTGGCAAAAATCTTTGTGAACCTTGCGTAAGTCTTTGCGCCCTTTGCGGTTAAAAAAAGAAGATTACCACGCTTCACTGTGTTTTGCTCGCAATGACAATTCGCTCCAAATAAACCTCACCTCAGCTCTCTATGAACGAGTGGATTCCAGAAAGGAAATGTGTTTGGGATATTTAAATGAACTTATTTGCCTTATATGGTAAAAAAAAACCACTTCAAAAGAAATGGTTTATGAATTTAAATAGGGTTTAAATTATACTAAATCAATTTTCTTCGATTTGAATATCAAGAAAAATCCAATAATAATAAAAGGTATACTTAGCCATTGTCCAGTTGAAAATGTTCCAAGGTCACTTTCAAAACCACCTTGACTTTCTTTCATAAATTCTACTACAAAACGAACTGACCACAACATTACAAGGAACATTCCCAATAAATAACCTTGTTTTTCGCGTGCATCGGTTTTCCAATACATATAGAATAAAGCAGCAAAAACAAATATATAACTAATAGACTCATACAATTGAGTTGGATGTTTAGCTGGAACTTGCGCTAATAAATTGGCAAATTGCGGATTGGTTGCAATCGCATGGTACGCTTCTTTAGGATTTGGGATTTTGGTGGCATTTACAGCTTCTCTTGGATTGTAAAAATCTCTAATGAATTTTATCCCGAATGAAGAAGTAGTTTCGTGACCTACAATTTCAGAGTTGAAAAAGTTACCAATTCTCACAAACACTGCTCCGCTCGCAACAGGAATTACCACACGATCTAAAACCCATAAAAGGGGCCTTTTCATGATGTTTTTACTGAAGAAATACATGGCCAATATTATTCCAATTGCAGCTCCATGACTCGCTAATCCTTGAAATCCTGTGAATTCAAATTGGGGTGAAAAACGAAATGGCAATAAAATTTCAGCTAAATGATTTCTGAAATATTCCCAATCATAAAAGAAAACATGTCCCAATCTTGCGCCCAATAAGGTAGCAAATACCGTCCAAATGAACATTGAATCTAGTTTTTCAATCGATTCATTTTCACGTTCAAATATTTTTTTCATGATGTACCAGCCTAAACCAAAGGCAATTACAAACATCAAGCTGTAATATCGAATCATAAAAAAACCTAAATCAATACCTTCTGAAGGATTCCAAACCATGATAGAATGTGTTTATTTGTTATTTATTGGTAAAAATAGATAAAATTGTATGAATTAAAATTAAATTAATTTAATGATTTTGTGAACCTTTTTTAGGCACTGGGTCGTAACCACTTTTTCCCCAAGGATGACAACTTAAAATTCTTTTAATTCCAAGGTAACTTCCATAAAACAAGCCATGAATTTTCAATGCTTCTAAAAAATAGGAAGAACAAGTGGGTTCAAATCTACATACCGATGGGGTAAAAGGCGAAATTGCTGCTTGATAAAACCGAATTAAAAGCACCAATGGATGTATAAGTATTTTTGATAAAGACATACTTTAATTAAATTAAACGGTAAAAGAAGTTCCGTCTTTTCCATCTTTCAATTGAATTCCTATTGCTAACAATTGGTCTCTAATTTGATCCGACATCGCAAAATCTTTATTGGCACGAGCCGAATTTCTCATTTCAATCAACATTTTTATAACACCTTCTAATTTGTCATTATTATTACCAACTGCTTTTTCATCTTCTAATCCTAAAACGTCAAAAACAAAACCTTTCATTAACGAAGAAAATAAATCTAAATCACTTTGAGTTAACGATTCTTTATTGTCTTTCAACAAATTGATAAAACGTACTCCTTCAAAAAGTTGCGCTATTAAAATCGGACTATTAAAATCGTCATTCATCGCTTCATAACAAGCTGCTTCCCAATTTGAAATAGATAGGGTAGAAGTAGTACTTGCATTAATATCTTTCAACCCATCAACGGCTTCCATTAATCTAAAGTACCCTTTTTCGGCAGCCAAAATAGCGTCATTAGTGAAGTCAAGATTGCTTCTGTAATGTGCTTGCAACATGAAAAAACGAGTTACACTTGGTGAAAAAGCCTTGCTTAAAATGGTGTTTTCACCCGTAATAATTTCCATTGGAAGGATATTATTCCCAGTTGATTTTGCCATTTTTTTGCCGTTTAAAGTAAGCATATTGGCGTGCATCCAAAAATTTACTGGCGTTTGACCTGTACATGCTTCATTTTGAGCAATTTCACATTCGTGGTGAGGGAATTTTAAGTCCATTCCGCCTCCGTGAATATCAAAATGATTTCCTAAATATTTGGTACTCATAGCGGTACATTCCAAATGCCAACCCGGAAAACCATCACTCCAAGGCGAAGGCCAACGCATGATGTGTTGCGGTTCTGCTTTTTTCCAAAGGGCAAAATCTTGCGGATTTCTCTTGTCCGATTGTCCATCAAGATCGCGAGTATTGGCAAGCATATCATCTATATTTCTCCCGCTCAACTTACCGTAGTTATTCGTTTCATTGAACTTTACTACATCAAAATAAACCGATCCATTGGCAACATAACCAATTCCATTTTCGATAATTTTTTTAATTATGGCAATTTGCTCAATTATATGTCCAGTAGCCGTTGGTTCAATACTAGGCGGTAAAAAATTATATAATTTTAACACGTTATGAAAATCAACCGTATAAAGCTGAACGACTTCCATTGGTTCCAATTGCTCCAACCTTGCTTTTTTTGCAATTTTATCTTCCCCTTCATCAATATCATCTACAATATGCCCGACATCGGTAATGTTTCGAACGTATCGTACTTTATAACCCAGGTGTTTCAAATACCTAAAAATTACGTCAAACGACATAAAAGTTCGAACATTTCCCAAGTGCACATTGCTGTAAACAGTAGGCCCGCAAACATACATTCCCACATTTCCTTCATTAATAGGCGTGAAAATTTCCTTCTCTCCCGAAAGAGAGTTGTATATTTTTAAGGTTTGTGTTTTATATAACGGCATGGGTAAATGTTAATTTGGTTATTTGGTTAATCGGTTATTCGTATAATCGTTAAATCGTGTAATTGGTTAATCGGTTAAAACGTTTAATTTTCTGGAGCTATTTCCTGCTATTCGTTTCAATCCACTTCATTGTTTCGTACCTCACAATTTCGTGGGATTTCCACTACTATCAGGGCTAGCGTTTAAACGCCTATCAAAATTTGGTATCCATTTGAATGTAGTTCAAAAATTCTCTACGAGCTTGTTCCGTTTTAAATTTTCCGCCAAATTCAGAAGTAACCGTACTACTTTG
>CAIJFC010000123.1 GCA_903819815.1 uncultured Bacteroidota bacterium | reverse complement strand
GAAGTCAATGTTGGGCTCCTGTACTTTACAAAGTGCATATTGTTGTATCGTAAGTAAGGGCAGTACAATACGGTCTCTTAGTAAAATGGAGTGTTTTGCCAAAGTATCTTTTTCCATTAAACTATTACACTTATTTAATTCTAAATATAATTGCGTGGTTAATATAAATTCGTCCTTAATGATTTGACGAAATGCATTAAATTTTTCGTCGTTTTCGACATACTTGGTGATGGCAAAGTTAGACTTAACCATACTCATCATACTATTGTCAACCAGGGTTCTAAAAAAAGAACTAGTATTAAACAAGGAAACAACCTCATTCCAAAGTCCTTTTTCCTTTAGCACTTGTAGTGCAGTGCCTACGCCATAATAACCGGGTACATTTTGTTTTAGTTGACTCCAACTTCCTACAAATGGGATGGCCCTTAAATCGGAAAAACTAAGTTCATTTTTCAATCCTCTTTTAGTAGGCCTGCTCGCAATATTACTTTTACCATAATAGTTAAGGGGACTAAATTTTTGTAAATAAGGAAGGAATAGTGGATTTTGTTTAAGTTGTTGGTAGCTTACATAACTGATATGACCAAGTTCTTCCAATAGCTCCCTATTTTTTTCACTTAACTGAAGCTTGGCATTGGCAAATATTTCATTACTAATTCCAGCACTCAATAATTGCTCAATATTAAATTGTGCTGATTGGATGGTTCCAAAATTTGAAGTAATCGTTTGACCTTGTACCGTTAATTGAATTTCTTCATTTTCAATTTGGTTACCCATCGAGGCGTAAAATTGATGGGTTTTACCACCACCTCTTGAAGGGGGTCCACCACGACCATCAAAAAATTTCACCACAATATGATTAGCTCTTGAAATTTTAGTGAGCGTTTCTTTGGCTTTGTAGATACTCCAATTGGCTTGTAAGTAACCTCCATCTTTGGTGCCATCACTAAAACCTAACATGATGGGTTGTTGCGCCCGTCTATTTTGTAAATGTATTTTGTATAAAGGGTCATTATATAAAATAGACATGATTTCCTCGGCGTTGGTTAAATCTTCAATGGTTTCAAATAAAGGAACAATATCTAAATTGGATAAATGAGGGTCCCATCCACAAAGTCTGCATAATGCATATAACTCCATTACATTAATAGCTGATTGGCAATTGCTAATAATATAGCGATGACAACCGGAGATGCCATTCATTTTTTGAACGGTAGTAATCGCATAAATACTTTCAAGGGTATCCTTGGTCATTGTTTCCTTAAAATCAGCAGGGTTTAATTGCCCTCCTAATTTTCCTAATATCCCTATTTGATCATCGCTACTTAATTCATTGTAATTGTTTGGTAAGATACCTTTTCCATTTTGTTGTAATAGGGTATGATGCACATCCATTAAAACAGTGTGGTGTATTCTGCTATCCTGTCTTATATCTAGTGATGCAAAATGGGTGCCAAATAATTTTACTTTATGAATTAAGCTTTCTAGTCTAGATAAGTATAAGGAATAATTACCTTCGATTATGATATTTTTAATTTTCGTAAGACGATCAACGATTTCATTGGTTGTAATCGGCTTTGCTTCATCGGGTCTGAAAACATTTTCGTATAAACTTGCTTCCAATTCATT
>CAIJFC010000122.1 GCA_903819815.1 uncultured Bacteroidota bacterium | reverse complement strand
CTAAAAAACTTTGCGGACTTTGCGAATAACTTTGCGCTCTTTGCGGTTATAAGAAAAAACGTAACTAAACTTTTTATTCTCCAATTAAAACTCCCGAAACATTCCAAGCACTAAAACTACTTCCTTCATTTGCCCCAAGTGGAATTTGAATTCGAATGCTATGTTCCCCTTCAGAAAGATCGCCTAAGTCAATAAATATTGGGTTGGTAACGGTTCCAGGGCACCAGTTGGAACGACTATAATCGGATGATGACAATCCGTTTTCAAAATTCCCCGATGCAGGATTGCTTAATCGATACGACCCACAATCTTGTCGCCACGGCACAAATGCAAACGCCAATTTTTCGTCTAAAAAGACGCTATTTTTCTTTGGAACAAATTCATCGCCATTTTCCCAACCGCCGTGTCCTGTCGTAATATAACGCAATCGAGCGTTTTTCATCGGTTTTGAAAGCGTGAATTTTACTTCCAATCCTTTTTCCGAATTGAACATCGAACCGTATTCTTGCCCCGCCATTTCCATAATATTATTGGTGTTAAACAACGGAATATTTTGAAGCGTTTTTTTCGAAATTTCCTCTGGATGTATCGTCAAATTCAAACTCACTTTATGACCGCCTTTATCATAGTTTCCAATATTCATTCCGATGTAAACTTCTTGATTGCTCACTAAATCGTTCATTTCAGAAATGTCTTGTCGGTAATACACGCTGTCTTGCCATACTTTATTTTTGAGTTGGATGGTGTTGTATTTTTTCACTCCAAATGGGGTAAAAAATCGCACTAATTCTAATAAAGGCAGGTAATCATTGGTTTTTACTACGCCTTGGTATTTTTTACCATTCCCGTTTTCGTAAATTGGAAGTGCAGAAACGCCTTTTTTGAGGCCATCTAAAAAAGAAATTTTGCTAGATGTTGGAATAATAAATACCGATCCCGTTCTATCGTATGCATCGCCGTTGGATTGCTCGGTTACATCAACAAACAATTGACTTCCGTTTTTGATTTCTGGGATTCGCACTTTTTTTACGATGATAGTTCCATTTGCAAAACGCAAAATGCTATCATTTGATTTCGATTCTTCTGAAAAATTAATCACCTCGTTTTTAAATACTGGCAAGGTTGTAAAACGACTTTTCCATAATAAATCTCTGTAGGTCAAAAGATCAACTTTGGCTAGATTTGGCTTCGGGAGATTCATTTGCAAAGGCAATTTTTTTATTTTTTCAATTTTGGTAGCCAATACTTGGTAGTTTCCATTTCGATTTAATTCCAATACAAATCCTAAATTCTGACCTAAAATAGAAGGCGCACCTTTATAACCAAGTTGGTTGGTGTACCAAACTTCAATGGTGTTCGAGTTGACGATAATTTTTGCTTTATGGCATTCGTGCCCCAAAATGGTTTTGGTGTCGGATAACAGCTCAAATTTTTGTTTGCCAATAGAAGTACTATCTAAAGTTAAAATCTCTTTTGAAGGTTTTAATGTAGCTTTTTGATACCAATTGTTATTTTTATAATCAATAAAATTCTCTTCGAAAGGAGTTGGGAGTTGGTTCAAAATTCGTTTTTCGGTCGTGAGCCAGCCATTATTTTCATTAGCATAAAAAACTACTGAATCTTGGTTTTCAATTAACGAACCGTTGGATTTTCTCTCAAAGGTGACTTTAATCCCATCGTTTGACTTTTGTGAAAACAAAACAACCGAGTGAAATGAAATTATAGCGAGAAGGATATATTTTTTCATAGAATTACTTTTTAACAAATATAATAGAATTTGTTTTTGTATGTAGAACATTTGTAAATTGCCATAAAATTAATTCAATGACTTTCACCGCTATAGATTTTGAAACTGCAAATGGATATCACCCTTGTTCTGTGGGGATTGTAACGGTTGAGAACGGTGTTATTGTCGATGAATATGTGACTTTAATTAAGCCATTAAACAATTATTATTCTCCTTTTACCATTCAAGTGCACGGAATTTATCCAAAGGACACGATAAATGCTAAGACTTTTCCACAAGTATTTCCAGAAATTCAAAAACGACTTCAAAATAGGGTAGTGGTTGCCCACAATGAAAGTTTCGACCGAAATGTTTTGGCAAAAACAATGGAACTTCACGGATTGGATTACGATAGTTTAAATATTGGATCTCGCTGGCAATGCACTGTGAAAATTTACAAAGCCAAGGGTTTTAAACCAGCAAGATTAAGCGATTGTTGCCGAATTATGAATATTCAATTGAACCATCACGAAGCGTTATCAGATGCTCGGGCCTGCGCCAAATTGTATTTGCTTAAATAATTAACACTTCTTTTTTCGGGTTAATGTTTTCGGCGTTACTATTTTGATTACATTCGACAAAGTAATTATAATTAGTATACGCCATTTAAAAATGAAAGAAGATTTCCTGCACTATTTGTGGAAATTCAAGAAATTCGACACTTCGAATTTAACTACTTCTAACGGGGAGAAACTCACTATTGAAAATTCAGGAAGTTACTTACAACTCGCTGGTCCTGATTTTTTTAATTCCCAAATTACTATTGAAAATCAAAAATGGGCTGGAAATGTTGAAATTCACCTTAAATCCTCCGATTGGTATGTACATCATCATGAAAGAGATTCTAATTATGATAGCGTAATTCTACATGTGGTTTGGGAACATGACGTAGAAATCTATCGAAAAAACAACACTGAAATCCCTGTATTAATTCTTAAAAATCTGGTTTCAAAAGAAACGCTCAATAATTACCAATCACTAGTCTCTCCTAAATCTTGGATTTTTTGTGAGAAACAAATTGAGTCTGTCAATTCATTTATCATGTTAAACTGGCAAGAACGTTTGTTTTTTGAACGCTTAGAACGAAAATCCAAACCTATTTTTGATTTAGCAGAAAGTAGCCTACATGATTGGGACGCGATATTGTTTTGCCAATTAGCGAAAAATTTCGGTTTAAACACCAATGGCGAATCCTTTTATAATATGGCCAATTCAATTCCGTTTTCAATTATTCGTAAAGAGGCAAACGACCTGTTCAATTTAGAAAGTTTGCTGTTTGGTATCGCCGGATTATTAGAAATAAATAAAGAAGATCACTATTATAAAAAGCTAAAAGGGAATTTTGACTATTTAGTTCAAAAATACCAATTACAATCCAATTCATTTACTTCGTTACAATTTTTCAAACATCGGCCTGATAATTTTCCAACGATTCGAGTTTCGCAGTTGGCTAATGTGTATTATTGTCAGCAACAGCTATTTTCGAAAATTATAAAAGCGGATAATGTTGCTACTATTTATGAAATTTTTGACAAGTCGGTTTCAGAATATTGGGAAACGCATTATCAATTTGATAAAATTAGCCCGAAAAAAAAGAAAGCGTTGTCAAAATCATTTATCGATTTATTGATTATAAATACCATTATTCCGTTACAATTTGCTTACGCCAAAAGCAAAGGCAAAGAAATATCAGAGAAATTAATATCGTTGTTAAACCAAGTCAAACCTGAAGCTAATGCAATTATTGATAAGTTTTCTTCCTTTGGATTAAAAGCACAAAATGCCTTTGAAACACAAGCTTTATTACAATTAAAAAATGAATATTGTAATAAAAATCGGTGTTTGGAATGTTCAATTGGAATGGAATTATTGAAATCTGAAGTATAAATGCTAAATTTGTAGAGATATAAATTTAGAGTAATGAAATTAATACTTCGTCTAAAATATTTTTTCGAGAAACACGGATTTCATGTTTCTTCGCGTCTTGCTGATGCGTTGGGAATGCGAGCCAATAGTGTAAGGTTGTTTTTTATTTATATATCATTTGTTACAGCAGGACTTTGGTTTGGAGTTTATTTAACATTGGCCTTTTGGTGGCGACTAAAAGATCTAATTCGAGCGAAACGGAGTTCCGTTTTCGACTTATAAAACTACTATTATGAAATTAAAATGCTACTTCCAGTATTCAAAATCGCAAAGAAGTGGGATTTTTCTTTTAGTGTTGTTGTGTGTTATTTGCCAATTTACCTTTTTCTATTGGGATCCAAGTTCTGAAAACGGGGAGGATTCTGAAAAACAAAAATGGATTGGTTTACAAGCTAAAGTCGATTCTTTAAAAGTAGAAAAGCAAAATTATATTCCGAAAATTTATCCGTTTAACCCAAATTTTATTACCGATTACAAAGGAAGTAAATTGGGTATGTCAATTGAGGAAATTGATCGGCTTTTGAATTTCAGAAAAACCAACCAATATGTAAATTCAGTCTCAGAATTTCAAAAAGTGACTCAAGTTTCAGATTCTTTATTGAATGCTATTTCACCCTATTTTAAATTTCCTGATTGGGTTAATAAAGGCAAAACCAATAATTTTAAGCCATTCGAAAAGAAAACGGAAAAGATAATCATGTTAGATATTAATTTAGCAACAAAAGAAGATTTTATAAAAATATATGGAATAGGACCTGCGTTATCTGATCGAATTTTGAAACAAAAAGAACTTTTTGGTGGATTTGTGAGCATGAAGCAAATGAACGATGTTTGGGGACTTTCACCTGAAGTGATTGAGAATTTAAATAAATATTTTATAGTTGCAACTTTACCTAAAATTAAAAAGATAGACATTAACAATTCATCAATAAAAGAGCTACTATTGTTTCCTTATTTTAAATACGCATTGGCGAAAGCAATTGTGACGTATAGAAGTATGAACGGCGATTTTAAAAATTTTGAGGATTTAACAAAAATTAACGGTTTTCCAAGTGAAAAATTAGATATTATTCGTTTATATTTGTATTTATAACCAAATACACAGAATCACAATGAATTTTGACTCTAATGAAACTCAATTAATGATTGCTCAATCTATTAAAGATTTTGCAGAAATAAATATTCGTCCTTTTATAATGGAATGGGACGAATCGCAAACTTTCCCCGAACCACTATTTAAGAAATTGGGTGAAATGGGGTTTATGGGAGTATTAGTTCCTGAGGAATATGGAGGTTCAGGTTTAGGTTACCACGAATACATTACCATTATTGAGGAAATATCAAAGGTAGATCCTTCTATTGGATTGTCTGTTGCGGCTCACAATTCATTGTGTACGAATCATATTCTGACCTTTGGTAATGAAGAACAAAAGAAAAAATGGATTCCGAAATTAGCTTCAGCGGAACACATTGGTGCATGGGGTTTAACAGAACACAATACGGGGTCAGACGCAGGAGGAATGAATACTACGGCTGTTAAAGAAGGAGATTCTTGGATTGTAAATGGTTCGAAAAATTTTATAACGCATGCTATTTCTGGAGATATTGCAGTAGTAGTTGTAAGAACTGGTGAAAAAGGAGATTCGAAAGGGATGACCGCTTTTGTATTTGAAAAAGGAATGCCTGGATTTACATCTGGAAAAAAAGAAAATAAATTAGGAATGCGAGCGAGTGAAACTGCCGAATTAATTTTTGACAACTGCCGCGTTCCCGATGCGAATAGATTAGGAGAAGTAGGACAAGGATTTGTGCAAGCAATGAAAATATTAGATGGAGGTAGAATATCCATTGGAGCACTTTCGCTAGGAATTGCAAAAGGAGCCTATGAAGCGGCATTAAAATATTCAAAAGAAAGACACCAGTTTGGGCAACCTATAAGCAGTTTTCAAGGAATTTCGTTTAAGTTGGCTGATATGGCAACTGAAATTGAAGCCTCTGAATTATTATTACACAAAGCAGCTTTCTTAAAAGAGCAACATCGCCCAGTGACTACATTAGGCGCTATGGCAAAAATGTATTCTTCGGAAGTTTGTGTAAAAGTGGCTAATGAAGCCGTTCAAATTCACGGAGGTTATGGCTACACAAAAGATTATCCAGTAGAAAAATTCTATAGAGATTCGAAACTTTGCACGATAGGCGAGGGAACTACTGAAATTCAAAAGGTGGTTATTGCGAGGAATATATTAAAATAGATCGATAGATAAGAGACGAAGAGATAATAGACGAAGAGATAATAGAGGAAGAGAATAGACGATAGACGAAGAGATAAAAGACTGATAGATAATAGATAAAAGAGTCAAGAAACGAGAAAATGTTTCTTGGCTTTTTTGTTACTGTTTGTTTTAGTCTATTCTCTTCGTCTATTATCTATCATTTCAAAAAAAATTCATAATTTATAATTCATAATTTAAAATAATAAATTACATTTGCACCCTTAACGAGAGGAGGTGTCTATATTATGTTAATTATACCAATTAAAGACGGAGAAAATATCGATAGAGCATTAAAGCGCTATAAAAGAAAATTTGATAAAACAGGAACTGTTCGTCAGTTACGTGCACGTACTGCTTTTATTAAGCCATCTGTGACCAACAGAATGAAAATTCAAAAAGCGGCTTACATTCAAAATATGAAAGACAACTTGGAAGGTTTATAATATAACTTTTTAAAAAATACTACCGTTAGTCATTAAAAGTTTTTAACTTTGATGCTAACGGTTTTTTTATGGAAAATAGTAAGACAGCATTTCGAGATTATCTGCAATTAGAAAAAAAGTATTCGCCCCATACGGTAAATGCGTATCTAAACGATTTGATTTCATTTGAAACCTATATCAAAACCGAATTTGATTCTGAAGATTTATTAAATGTAAATTACAGTTTGATACGAAGCTGGATTGTAACATTAGTAGATGCACAAATTTCCAACACTTCCGTAAATAGAAAAATTGCATCTTTAAAATCCTATTATAAATTTCTATTAAAGACGAAGCAAATAGTAATTAGTCCGCTCTTAAAACACAAATCATTAAAAACCCCAAAAACTCTTCAAATACCTTTTTCAGAAAAAGAACTGGATGAAGTATTAAATTTAATAACCTACACAGAGGGATTTGAAGGCGTTCGAGACAAATTAATAATTGACTTATTTTATTCCACTGGAATTCGAAGAACAGAATTAATTCATTTAAAAATGTTGAATATCGATCTTTCCAATGCTACTATGAAGGTTTTAGGAAAAAGAAATAAGGAAAGAATTTTGCCTTTATTGCCTAATATTGTGAGTCAGATAAAATTATATTTAACCGAACGAGCTTATATAGAGAGAATTACCGATAATGACATTTTCTTCCTAACGTTAAAAGGTGTTAAAATGAACGATTCATTAGTTTATCGTTTAATAAATTCTTACTTTAGTGGTGTTTCCGAGAAGGTAAAAAAGAGTCCGCATATTTTACGTCATACTTTTGCAACCCATCTTTTAAACAATGGAGCCGACTTAAATTCTGTAAAAGAATTATTAGGACATTCCAGTTTAGCGTCGACACAAATATATACTCAAAGCAGTTTATTTGAGTTAAAGAAAGTCTACGGAGATTCACACCCACGAAACAAAAAGTAAGTGTATAATCAATAAATAGTTTATTATGAAGGTAAATGTTCATGCAGTTAACTTTAATGTTGACGGAAAGTTAGTCGGTTTTATTCAGGAAAGAGTAGATAAATTGGAAAAATATTATGACAAAGTGGTTTCCTTTGACGTTTTTTTAAAGGTTGAAAAGACAAGTGAGAAAGAAAATAAGATGGTAGAGATGAAAATTATTGTTCCAGGAGACGAATTTATGGTTAAAAAACAATGCAAATCATTCGAAGAAGCAATCGATCAATCCGCAGAATCATTCGAGCGAATATTAATAAAAAGAAAAGAAAAAGTAAAACATCATATATAAATTAAAAATATTCGCAAAAATATTTTGTTTAAAAAACAAATTAATATACATTTGCAGTCCGTTAGAAATAACGGGCTTTTTTTATATTTAATGCCAGTGTAGCTCAGTTGGCTAGAGCAGCTGATTTGTAATCAGCAGGTCGTGGGTTCGAGTCCCTCCACCGGCTCTGAAAATGGTAGATTTCTGAATTTAGTTTTCAGATTTTTTCTATGAGGCAAAAGATAAAAAGTTTTTTATTTATATGAGGGAAGGTGTTGGATCATTCTTAATTCATAAATTTAAAATCATAAATTATTGGGGAGATACTCAAGCGGCCAACGAGGGCAGACTGTAAATCTGCTGTGTGAACTTCGCAGGTTCGAATCCTGCTCTCCCCACAAGAAGAAATTTTAGATTTCGGATTCCAGATTGTTAAATCTGAAGTCAAAAATCTAAAAATAAATTCTCTGCCGACTTAGCTCAGAGGTAGAGTGCTTCCTTGGTAAGGAAGAGGTCACGGGTTCAATTCCCGTAGTTGGCTCAAAATTGTATAATTTGAACACGAATATATAACTAAGATTAAAAATTAAGTAAAATGGCAAAAGAAAATTTTAACCGTAACAAACCCCACCTTAATATAGGTACAATTGGTCACGTGGATCACGGAAAAACTACATTAACTGCGGCAATTACTAAAGTATTGTCTGATGCGGGTTACTGTCAAGCAAAATCGTTTGATCAAATCGATAATGCTCCAGAAGAAAAAGAAAGAGGTATTACAATTAATACATCGCACGTTGAGTATGAAACTGCTAATCGTCATTACGCTCACGTTGACTGTCCAGGTCACGCGGATTACGTAAAAAACATGGTTACAGGTGCTGCTCAAATGGACGGTGCTATCCTTGTAGTAGCTGCAACTGACGGGCCAATGCCTCAAACACGTGAGCACATCCTTTTAGGTCGCCAAGTTGGTATTCCTAGAATGGTAGTTTTCATGAACAAAGTGGACATGGTTGACGATGAAGAATTATTGGAATTAGTTGAAATGGAAATTAGAGACTTATTATCTTTCTACGAATATGATGGAGATAATTGTCCTGTAATTCAAGGTTCAGCTTTAGGTGGATTGAATAACGATCCAGCTTGGGTTCCAAAAATTATTGAATTAATGGCTGCTTGTGATGCTTGGATTGAAGAACCAATTCGTGATACTGCAAAACCATTCTTAATGCCAGTAGAGGATTCATTTACTATTACAGGTCGTGGAACTGTTGCTACAGGTCGAATCGAAACAGGTATTGCTAACACAGGAGATCCAGTTGAAATCATTGGTATGGGAGCTGATAAATTAACTTCTACAATTACAGGAGTTGAGATGTTCCGTAAAATCCTTGATAGAGGTGAAGCAGGAGATAACGTAGGTTTATTGTTAAGAGGTATTGATAAAGCTGATATCAAAAGAGGTATGGTTATTATTAAGCCAGGTTCAGTAAAACCACACGCTGTATTCAAAGCTGAGGTTTATATCTTGAAAAAAGAAGAAGGTGGACGTCACACTCCATTCCATAATAATTATCGCCCACAATTTTATGTTCGTACAACGGATGTAACAGGTGTGATCACTTTACCAGCAGGTGTAGAGATGGTTATGCCAGGAGATAACTTAACTATTAATGTTGCATTGTTAAGCCCTATTGCATTAAACTTAGGTTTACGTTTTGCTATCCGTGAAGGTGGTAGAACAGTAGGAGCTGGTCAAGTAACTGAGATAGTAGAGTAATTATCTAATTTATATGAAAGTCAGTTGGTATTTCAATATACCACTGACTTTTTTATACGGGCGTAGTTCAAGGGTAGAATAGCGGTCTCCAAAACCGTTGATGGGGGTTCGAATCCCTCCGCCCGTGCCACTAAAAAAATATGTACAATGACAAAAGTTTTTAATTATATAAATGAAGCGTTTGATGAATTAAAGTCAAATGTGACCTGGCCAGAGTGGGAAGAAGTACAACGTCTAACGATTGTTGTAGCTGTTTTTTCAGTACTATTCGCCTTGGCAACATGGGGTGTAGATGAAATTTTCGCAAAAACTTTGGAAGGATTCTTTAATTGGATAAAAGCTTAAATACCTTACGATGGCAGATAATAATGTGAAAAAATGGTATGTTGTAAGAGCGGTAAGCGGGCAAGAAAACAAAGTTAAAGCTTACATCGAAAACGAAATTAATAGGTTAGGTATGGGCGATTTTATCTCTCAAGTTCTAGTTCCTACTGAAAAAGTAGTGACTGTGAAAGATGGGAAGAAAATTGTTAAAGACAAAGTCTATTTTTCTGGTTATGTAATGATTGAAGCTAACCTTGCAGGTGAAATACCCCATATTATTAAATCAATCTCAGGAGTAATAGGATTCCTAGGAGAAGTAAAGGGTGGAGACCCTGTACCGTTGCGACTTTCTGAAGTAAACAGAATGTTAGGTAAAGTGGATGAATTGGCAGTTAGTGTCGATAGTCAATCAATACCATTCAATTTGGGTGAAACTATTAAGGTTGTTGATGGACCTTTTAACGGTTTCAATGGAACTGTTGAAAAAATCAATGAAGAAAAGCGTAAACTTGAAGTAATGGTTAAAATTTTCGGAAGAAAAACACCATTAGAATTGAGCTTTATGCAAGTTGAAAAAGTATAATTTTTGTTACACTATAATAAACCACATTATTCGCTTCCAATGTTTAATGTGTTAAATTTTTAAAAAAAATGGCTAAAGAGATTAGTAAAGTAGTTAAACTACAAGTTAAGGGAGGTGCTGCGAATCCATCGCCACCGGTTGGACCTGCTTTAGGTGCTGCTGGAGTTAATATCATGGAGTTCTGTAAGCAATTTAATGCGAGAACTCAAGATAAACCCGGCAAAGTTTGCCCAGTGCAAATAACAGTGTATAAAGACAAATCTTTTGATTTTGTTATTAAAACTCCACCTGCTGCTATTCAATTAATGGATGCTGCAAAGCTAAAGTCTGGATCTGGTGAGCCTAATCGTAAAAAAGTAGCAAATGTTACTTGGGATGTGATTAGAACTATAGCAGAGGACAAAATGGTTGATTTAAATGCATTCACTATCGAGGCTGCTATGAGCATGATCGCGGGAACAGCTAGATCTATGGGTATAACTGTAACAGGAGACGCTCCTTTTTAATTAAAAAAAAGATATGGCAAAATTGACAAAAAAGCAAAAAGAGGCTGCTTCAAAAATTGATAAGAACAAACTATACTCTTTAAAAGATGCTGCGGCATTAATAAAAGTAGTTGCTTCTGCAAAATTTGATGAGTCTGTTGATATCGCAGTACGTTTAGGAGTTGATCCTAGAAAAGCGAATCAAATGGTTAGAGGTGTGGTAACATTGCCTCATGGAACGGGTAAAGACGTTAAAGTATTAGCATTGGTTACTCCAGATAAAGAAGCGGAAGCTACGGCAGCTGGTGCAGACTATGTAGGTCTTGACGATTACTTACAAAAAATTAAAGACGGTTGGACAGATGTTGATGTAATTATCACTATGCCAGCTATTATGGGTAAATTAGGTCCATTAGGTCGTATATTAGGACCTCGTGGTTTAATGCCAAACCCTAAAACAGGAACGGTAACTATGGAAATAGGAAAAGCCGTTCAAGAAGTGAAAGCGGGTAAAATTGACTTTAAAGTTGATAAAACAGGAATTATTCACGCTGGTATTGGTAAAATATCTTTCGAAGCGGATAAAATTGTTGACAACGCTCACGAAATTATTCAAACATTAATCAAACTTAAGCCAACTGCTGCTAAAGGAACTTACATTAAAAGTATTTACCTTACAAGCACAATGAGTCCAGCAATTGCATTGGATCCTAAAGCAGTATAAGTAGTTATAAAACTTTTAGTATGACTAGAGAAGAAAAATCAATCGCGATTGAAAATTTAACTGCACAGTTAGCAAGTTCAAATATTGTTTATTTAGCAGATATTTCTGGATTAAATGCAGAATTAACTTCTAACCTAAGAAGAGCTTGCTTTAAAGCAGGTATCAAATTAGAGGTAGTTAAAAACACCTTGCTTGCAAAAGCAATGGAGGCTTCTAATAATGATTACGGTGATTTACCGGCTACATTAACAGGTAATACTTCAATCTTTCTTGCAGATGTTGCAAACGCTCCTGCAAAAATTATGAAGGAATTTCGTAGAAAAGCAGATAAGCCTTTGTTGAAAGGAGCTTATATCAATTCTGAAGTTTATATTGGTGATAATCTATTAGATTCATTAGCAACACTTAAATCTAAAGAAGAGGTAATTGGAGAAATCATCGGATTACTTCAATCTCCTGCTCAAAGAGTAATATCTGCTCTTTTGAACCAATTCAAAGAAGAAGTAGCTTAATATTTTAAGCAAATTAAAACGCGCACATTAATAAATTATATTTTACAAATCATTTTAAAACGATAGAAAAAATGGCAGATTTGAAACAATTCGCAGAACAATTAGTTAACTTAACAGTT
>CAIJFC010000121.1 GCA_903819815.1 uncultured Bacteroidota bacterium | reverse complement strand
GTGACTTTTATAGGTGCCAATTTATCAAATTCTATTTTTGAAAATAGCAATCTGGAAGGTGCTATTTTTAATGATACGCACTTGGCTGCTGCTGATTTTACACTGGCACAAAATTTCAAAATTGACCCAGAATTTAGTCCGATGCGAAAAGCAAAATTTTCGTCGCAAGGAATCGTTGGATTATTGGATAAATATGATATTAAAATTGAGTAATATGAGTATATCTGATTCTTATTTAGAAAGTGCAAAAAGCCAATTTATATATTATAAAACATTGGGTGAAAAAGCAATAAATCAATTGACAGAAGAACAACTTTTTATTTCAACAAATGAAGATTCCAATTGTATTGCAACAATTGTGAAGCATATTTCAGGAAATATGCTTTCACGCTGGACTGATTTTTTTACTTCCGATGGTGAAAAAGAATGGCGTAATCGGGATAGCGAATTTGAAGAAACTATAAAAACAAAAGAGGAACTAATGTTTTTTTGGAGTAAAGGTTGGGATTGTTTTTTTGAATTACTTTTCTCTTTAAAACCAGAACAATTATCTGAAATCATTTTTATTAGAAATGAAAAACACACTGTAATTGAAGCACTTAATAGACAATTAGCACATTATCCATATCATATTGGACAAATAGTTTTTTATGCAAAACAATTAAAAAATAGTGAATGGGAAAGTTTATCAATAAAGAAGAATAAATCAAAGAATTACAATGATGAAAAATTCTCGCAAGATAAAAAAGCGTGAAAAAGTAGAAAAAATACAATAAAGCACTAAAATAACTAGCCCTGATGGAAGGGAAAATCCCGAGCTTTTTAGCGAGGATTTGGAATAACAGCAGGATTAGCTACAAAAAAAAATAGAAATGAAAAAAATAATATTCTTCGTCTCATTATTGATTTTGACATCGTGTTATGATGTAGAACGAAATTGCAAGGACTTTAAAACGGGCAAGTTCCAGTTTGATTATGTTTTAAATGGCGTTAAGAAAACAACCGTTTTTGAGCGTACAGAAAAATTACAAATTGAGACTTACGAGGGTAAAACTGATACTGCAACGGTGCGATGGGTGAATGATTGCGAGTTTGTTTTGCATAAATTACACCCAATAAATATTCAAGAAAAGAGGGCAATTAGCATGAAAATAGTTTCAACTACGAAAAATTCTTATACCTTTGAATTCGGAATCGTTGGAAGTGACGAAAAGCAAAAAGGAATTGCAATAAAACAATAATTATACAACTTATTTGAATGGAAGTTTTTTTTAACCCAAGTGCTTGGATAGCTTTATTAACATTGACATTTTTAGAAATTGTACTAGGAATTGACAATATAATATTTATTTCTATAGCCACAGGCAAATTACCAGCTGAAAAACGCAAAAAAGCAACACAAATAGGATTGTTTTTAGCAATGTTTTTACGTATTGCTTTATTAATGGGTATTTCAGTATTAATCGCTATGAAAGAAGCTTGGATAACTATTAATTTAAGTTGGTTTACAGCTGAAATTACTGGTCAAAGCTTAATATTATTTCTAGGTGGTTTATTTTTATTATATAAAAGTACAACCGAAATTCGTGAAAAAATTGAGGAAAAAGGGGTTGAAGAAAAGCAACTTAAAAAATCAGCAGCTAATCGATTTTCTAAAGTATTAATTCAAATAATGTTAATCGATTTAGTCTTTTCATTTGATAGTATTTTAACTGCTGTGGGGATGACTAATGGAGTTGAAGGTGCAATTTATATAATGGTGACAGCGGTTGTAATATCCGTATTTGTCATGATGCAATTTGCATTGCCAGTTGGTATTTTTGTAAATAAACATCCCACTATTCAAATATTAGGACTTGCCTTTTTAGTATTAATTGGCTTTATGCTAATTACAGAAGCGGCACATTTGGCCAGCGCTTCCTTTTTTGGAAATCATGTTGATGTGGTTCCAAAAGGCTATTTGTATTTTGCCATTTCCTTCTCGCTTTTAGTGGAGGTTTTGAATATGAAAATGAAGAAAAATAAGACATAAAAAAAAGCCACTTTCGAGTGGCTTTTTTAGTATTTGAAATATTATTTTTTGAGTTTGTCTTTGAATAGTTTTCTCACTTTCTCCACTTTTGGAGTAATTACGTAACTACAATATCCTTGCGATTGATTTTGGTTGTAATAATTCTGATGGTAATCCTCTGCTTCGTAAAACTTAGTAGCTTTAGATATAACCGTTACAATTGGCTTTCCAAAAGTGTTTTCTATTTTTAATAAAGCAATATAATCTTCAGATAACTTCTTTTGATTCTCATTATGATAGAAAATTTCACTTCTATATTGTGTTCCTGAATCATTTCCTTGACGGTTTAATGTAGTAGGATCGTGAGTGGCAAAAAACACTTCTAGAAGTTCGCCGAAAGATATTTTACTTGGATCAAATGTAATTTGGATTGCTTCGGCGTGACCTGTATCACCATTGCAAATCTCTTTGTAAGTTGGATTTATGGTTTTTCCTCCAATGTAACCTGATGTGACTGTTTTAACCCCTTCTAATTCTAAAAATACGGCTTCGGTACACCAAAAACAACCACCTGCAAAAGTTGCTACTTCTAATTTATCTTGAATTTCCATTGGTTTGTTAGGTTTTAAATGAGGTAAATCTTGAACTTTTTCTTTTGATTGACACGAAAAAGCTAAAATTGATAATAGAATACTGATTTTCGTTTTCATATTTAATATTTTTACAAATTTATCAAGAATAGATAACTATTGATTTGCAATTAACTAAATATTATAATTTGAAGAATAATTTTTTCACTTGTTATTTTCAATAATCGTGAAAATCTTTGTTTCTTTGTAGAAACCGTTCCGTTATGATAGAAGCTAAAAAAATTGTGAAATATTACGACCAACTCCAAGTGTTAAAAGGAGTTGATTTGCATATTCAAAAAGGGGAAATCGTATCGATTGTTGGTTCATCGGGAGCTGGAAAAACGACGCTTTTGCAAATTTTAGGTACATTAGACAGACCCAATTCTTATAAAAATGAAGATCAAGTTTCTGAATTGATTATAAATGGTCAAAACGCTTTGTCAATGAACGATAAAGAATTGTCTAAATTTCGAAACTTAAACTTGGGTTTTATTTTCCAATTTCATCAATTATTACCCGAATTTACAGCCCTAGAAAATGTATGTATTCCCGCATTTATAGCTAATAAATCAAAGCAAGAAACCGAAATAGAAGCCAAAAAATTATTAGATTACCTTGGACTTTCTCACCGCATCAAACATAAGCCAAATGAACTTTCAGGAGGAGAACAACAACGTGTTGCAGTTGCCAGAGCCTTAATTAACAAGCCTTCGATTATTTTTGCTGATGAACCTTCAGGAAATTTAGATACTGCTTCAGCAGAAAATTTGCACCAATTGTTTTTTAAATTGCGTGATGAATTTGGACAAACGTTTGTAATTGTAACCCACAATGAAGAATTAGCCGATATGGCTGATAGAAAATTGGTTATGATTGACGGGCAAATTAGTAACCATTTATAGGGATCCAACTATAAAATGACAAATACCGAAATCAAATCTTTTCTTGATGAAAAAGTCGAATTGTACAACAATCCGAATTTTATTGAAAGTGATCCCATTCAAATTCCGCATTTGTTTTCCCAAAAAGAGGACATTGAAATTTCAGGTTTTTTAAGCGCAACAATTTCATGGGGAAATCGTAAAATGATCATTAAAAATTCAAATCGCATGATGGAATTAATGGGAAATACCCCCTATGATTTTGTGATGTCGCATTCTGAAAGTGATTTGGAAAGACTGGAAACTTTTGTCCATAGAACATTTAACAGTTTGGATTTTCAGTATTTTATTACAAGTCTAAAAAATATCTATACAAACCATAATGGATTAGAAGCTGTTTTTTACAATGGCCAAATAAATAGTAACGATTCAAGAGCAATGCAAACGGCCATTTCAGAATTCAAAAAAGTATTTTTCGAATTGCCACATCTAACTAGAACAGAAAAACACATTTCTGACCCATTAGGAAATTCTGCAGCCAAAAGAATCAATATGTTTCTTCGCTGGATGGTTCGTCAAGACAACAAAGGCGTCGATTTAGGAATTTGGAAATCAATAGCACCATCCCAACTTTCCTGCCCATTAGACGTGCATTCTGGAAATGTTGCCCGAAAATTAGGCCTTTTAAAAAGAACTCAAAATGATGGGAAAGCGCTATTTGAACTGGATTCAAAACTTAGAATTTACGACCCAAACGACCCTGTAAAATATGATTTTGCATTATTTGGTTTGGGGGTTTTTGAAGGATTTTAATTTTTACACTCCTGCTTTAGTATCATTTCCTTAAAAATTTATCAAAATATTCAACTTTTGGATTTATAAAAACTTATTTTTGCGCTATGTCTAAAAAAATCACAAACAAAATCGTATTCGATCATATAAAAGTACTTGACGCTGGTGCTAAAGGCGTTTCAGTAGCGAAAGCACCCGATGGAAAAGTTATCTTTATTCCAAATGTTGTTCCTGGTGACGTAGTTGATATTCAAACATTAAAGAAAAGAAAAGCCTATTACGAAGGGAAGGCGGTTAGATTTCATGAGTTTTCTGAACACAGAATAGAACCTATATGTGAACATTTTGGTGTTTGTGGTGGTTGTAAATGGCAAAATATGAAATACAGTCAACAACTATTATACAAACAAAATGAAGTGAAAAATCATTTGCAGAGAATTGGTAAAATTGAACTTCCTGAATTCGAACCTATTTTAGGCTCTGATAAGCAGTTTTTCTATAGAAATAAAATGGAGTTTGGTTTTTCAAATAGCCGTTGGTTAACGCAAGACGAGATTGAAAGCGAAGAAGATTTAGGAAATAGAAATGCACTTGGATTTCATATTCCTAAAATGTGGGACAAAATTTTAGACATTAAAAAATGTCATCTTCAAGAAGATCCTTCCAATGAAATTCGTAACGAAATTAGAGATTTTGCCAACTTAAATAACCTTTCTTTCTTTAATCCAAGAAGTCATGAAGGATTATTAAGAACCTTGATGTTAAGAACTGCATCAACGGGTGAAATCATGGTATTGATTCAGTTTTTTGAAGATGATAAACAAAATCGGGAACTGCTTTTAGATCATTTGTATGAAAAATTTCCGAAAATTACTTCATTGCAATACGTTATTAACCAAAAAGCAAATGATACTTTGTATGATACCAATATCAAATTATACAAAGGCCGAGATTACATTTTGGAAGAAATGGAAGGATTGAAATTTAGTATTAATGCAAAATCATTTTATCAAACCAATTCTGACCAAGCCTTTGAATTATATAAAATAACTAGAGATTTTGCTGGATTAACTGGTAATGAAATTGTTTACGATTTGTATACAGGAACCGGAACTATTGCTCAATTTGTTTCTAAAAAAGCTAAAAAAGTAATTGGCGTAGAAAGTGTTCCTGAAGCTATTATTGATGCTAAAGCTAATGCCGAAAGAAATAATATTACCAATTGTGAGTTTTTTGTAGGCGATATGAAAGTGGTTTTCAATGAAGCATTTATAGCAAAACACGGCCAACCCGATGTGATTATTACCGATCCACCAAGAGATGGAATGCACAAAGACGTTATCGAACAAATATTGAAAATTGAACCTCAAAAAATTGTTTACGTAAGTTGTAATTCGGCTACACAAGCCCGCGATTTAGCTTTAATGGACGAGAAATATAAAGTAACACGTGTTCGTCCTGTTGATATGTTTCCACAAACACACCATGTTGAAAATGTAGTGCTATTAGAAAAAAGATAACTTATTCTTTTACAAGTACTATTGTAGCCTTAAAACCAGTTGAAAGATTCCATTGGTTTGCTGAAATTGAAACGCCTTTATCGTCAATAACTCGAAATTCAGCAGTGTTTGGTCCTGAAGAACCTTGATTTATCGCTTCAATATCTATTTTGTTAAAGCCATTCTTAAGTGAAATTTCAAAGGTTTGGTAATCTCCTTCTAATAATATGTTCTCTTGGATAATTAAATCGTTAATGTAAATTCTAACTCGATCGCCATCAACAAATTGATTGTCACGACAAAGAATTTTTACAAATAAAGATTTTGTTTTAAAATCCCCTAAATTCTGATTTCTTCTGAATTCTTGAGTTACTTCGCCATCACTTATTTTATTCAATTTTTCTTGGTAAATAGCGCCTGGATTTACAAAATCACTTTTCATGGTAAGATCTAAAGGTTTAGAGCCACCTATTTTTTGAAATATAATTTCAGGTTCTTTCGTCTCAGGAAGGTCTTGAAAATTTGGAGTTATTGGTGAAATCGGATTAAATAGTGTAGACGAACTCTTTGATTTTGAAATAGAAGTGTTCTTTATTGGTGAAATTTGAAAAGTAGTATTACCATTATCAAATTGAGAATAGCAAAGGGAAGAAAAAAACAAAAACACCAATAAACAAAATTTGATTTTCATTATAAAATGTCCTAATCAATAATTTTATAAAAATAAATAAAAAAACTTCGCTAATAAATACATTAACGAAGTTTTAATAATTTTAAAGTATAATTTCTATTTTGAATTATAAACCGAAATTGCGTTTTTTAATATTTCTACCGAGCGAATTAAATCAGTTTTATTTAAAACGTAAGCAATTCTTACTTCATTTAGACCTACTCCCGGTGTTGAATAAAATCCTGCAGCTGGAGCCACCATAACAGTTTCTTTATTTAAATCATACGATTCAAGCATCCATTGAGCAAATTTATCTGCATTATCAATTGGCAACTGTGCAATACAATAAAAAGCGCCTTTTGGTTTACTTACCACTACCCCATCTATTTTATTTAATTCTTCTACTAAAGTATCTCGACGACTTCTATATTCTAAAATTACTTCATCAAAATAACTTTGGGGTGTATCTAATGCTGCTTCACTTGCTATTTGTGCAAATGTTGGCGGACTCAATCTTGCTTGCGCAAATTTCATTGCCGTAGCCATTAACTCTTTATTTTTAGAAACAAGACAACCAATTCTTGCGCCACACATACTGTATCGTTTTGAAACGGAATCAATCATAATGGCATTTTCTTCTAATCCAGGAATATTCATCACCGAATAGTGAATGTCACCATCATAAGTAAATTCTCTATAAACCTCATCGGCAATTAAAAATAAATCGTGTTTTTTAACCAATTTAGCCAATTGCATCATTTCCTCTTTGGAATACAAATAACCAGTTGGATTTCCTGGATTGCATATTAGTATTGCCTTGGTTTTAGGCGTAATTAATCGCTCAAAGTCGGCGATTGGAGGCAACGCAAATCCAGTTTCAATTGTTGAAATTACAGGAACTACTTTTACGCCAGATGCAGTTGAAAAACCACTGTAATTGGCATAGAACGGCTCCGGAATAATCACTTCATCACCAAAATCCATGGTACTTCCCATCGCAAATAGCAACGCCTCGGAACCACCAGTGGTAATAATTATATCGGCAACATCTATTGGTAATCCTATATTCTTATAAAATTGAGACAACTTCGTTCTATAACTTTCAAATCCAGCTGAATGACTGTATTCTAAAACCTTAATATCAAGATTTTTAATAGAATTCATTGCCACTTCTGGAGTTTTAATATCGGGTTGACCAATGTTTAAATGGTACACTTTATTCCCTTTCTTTTTTGCGATTTCCGCATAAGGTACCAATTTACGAATTGGAGACTCCGGCATTTGAATTCCTTTATTTGAAATTTTAGGCATACTAATTAGTTTTGAAATGCAAATTTGCAATATTTATTTTAAAAATAAAGAGAAATTAGCAAACTTTATATAAAAAAAGCGCCTCGATTGAAGCGCTCTATTTATAAGTGTAAAATATTATTGACTAGGCAGCGTTTTTTTCTTTTCTAAGATATTAACTTCCGGTTTTACAATTACTTCTCCCTTTATTTTCAGGGCAATCTTTCCACCTTCTACATTAATAGCATTCGATTCAACGGTAATTGTTTTACGAATAGGTCCAGGATTCATATTGTATTTTATATCAATTTTACCGGTCATTCCTGGCATAATTGGCTCAGTTGGCTTGGTGGGAACAGTACATCCACAAGTAGATTGTACATTTGAAATTATCAATGGCGCATCGCCTGTGTTTTTAAATTCAAAAGTGCGAAGTCCGCTATCTGAATCTTTACTCACCGTACCATAATCAATCGTATTGTCTTTATTCAAAAATTCAATTTTAGCGCCACTCTGAGCAAATCCAATTTTGGTTAAGGCGATAAAGGCTAATAGTAAGATTGTTTTTTTCATCTAATTGGTATTAAATTAGTACAAGTAAATGTAGTTTCTTTTATTTAATCACACAAATTTTTATTTCCCTTTTTATAGTGTGTATAATTATTTACTTTTGTAGCAATAACGAATATATATTATAATGACGATTCCATCGCAATTTGACGCAAAAACCATCGAAGATAAATGGTACGATTACTGGATGAAAAACAACTATTTTCATTCCACACCCGACCATCGAACTCCCTATACCATTGTTATTCCCCCACCAAATGTTACAGGTGTACTTCATATGGGTCACATGCTAAACAACACCATTCAAGATGTATTAATTCGGAGAGCAAGACTTAAAGGATTTAACGCTTGTTGGGTGCCAGGAACCGATCACGCCTCTATAGCTACCGAAGCTAAAGTAGTTGCAAAACTAAAAGCCGAAGGAATCAATAAAGACGATTTAACTCGTCAAGAATTTTTAGCTCACGCATGGGAATGGACCGATAAATATGGTGGCGTAATTCTAGATCAATTAAAAAAACTCGGCGCATCTTGTGATTGGGAGAGAACAAAATTCACCATGGATCCTGAAATGTCGGCATCTGTAATTCGTTCTTTTGTCGATTTACATAAAAAAGGCTTAATCTATCGTGGTTTCAGAATGGTCAATTGGGATCCTGAAGCCAAAACAACACTTTCTGACGAAGAAGTTATATTTGAAGAACAACAAGGAAAATT
>CAIJFC010000120.1 GCA_903819815.1 uncultured Bacteroidota bacterium | reverse complement strand
TTGAAATTTATATTTCCAATTATTTGAGATTGATTTTTTGTAGTAAGATTCAAATTGATTAAGGTAAAATCATTCAAAGTACCTTTCAATGTGGTGGCCAATTTAAACCGCTGGTTTTTACCTAATTCCTTGTAAAAGAAACGAATATCATTTGATGCCAATGATGATTTATTTATTTTTATATCAAATGGAACTTTGTTTACAAAATCGGCAAAATCGGTCATGTCATAATTCATAATTACCGCACCTTCAAGAATTGAATTTTCCGTTTCAAGGGTTAAATCATCAAGTTTCATGAACTTTGTTGTGTATGAATATTTGGTTTTTAGATTTTTTATAAATAATCCTCGATTATATAAAAAAGCCATTTTTTGGACATTGACTTTCAAATTTGGACCTAAAATTGTAAAATCGCTCAAATCAGCATTTATACTGGAAGCTTCAAAATCATTTGGATTTTGATGATTTTCATCTATTAAAATATAATGACAATCGGTTAAATAAATGTTTTTTGCATTTAAAACAAATGGTTTTGCGGAGGGTTTACCGCCTTCAAAAAGCGCTATAAATTTATCAAAATTGGAAACCTTTTTACCTTTTTCGGTTTTCATTCTAAAAACAGCACCAGTTAATCGAACATCTCCAAAAAGCAAATCGCCATTGTATAATTTTTTAAAACTTAATACATTGGTTTTGATTATTTTGGCATAAATCATGGTGTCTAATTTGTAATCTTTTATGACTACTTTTTTTAGTTTTACACCACCAAAAATGGAGATAGCAACTTGTTCCACTTTAATGTCGGCTTTATATTCTTTTTTGAGCCAATCGGTTGTGTAATTCCCCAATTTCGTTTGAACAAAAGGCAATGACAAGGAAATACCAAGCAGCAACAATAGCAGAATTAGTCCCAAAAGAGAGCGGAATACTATTTTCTTTATTTTTTTGATACTCGTATTAATTTTTGATCCTATTTTATAAGATTTTATTATTCAAATGGTATTTGCTTTGGTAAAAAAGCAGTAATTTTGGCTTTGCAGAAAAATAGCTTCCTGTTTTTCGTGTGTCAAATATAATTCAAAATTCGTACGTTTTAATGAATAATGAGCCTGTTTTTATTCTAGCTATTGAAAGTTCTTGTGACGATACCGCTGCGGCCGTATTACAAAACGACGTAGTATTGTCAAATATTGTTGCTAATCAACTTATTCACACCCAATACGGAGGCGTTGTTCCT
Source organism: uncultured Bacteroidota bacterium (assembly GCA_903819815.1). Taxonomy (GTDB): domain Bacteria; phylum Bacteroidota; class Bacteroidia; order Flavobacteriales; family Flavobacteriaceae; genus Flavobacterium. The sequence goes on along the minus strand of CAIJFC010000120.1, from coordinate 311 downwards.
GAATTAGCGTCGCGGGCGCACCAACAAAATATTGTTCCAGTTGTTGCCGCAGCCTTACAAAAAGCCAATATTAAAAAAGAACAACTTTCGGCTATTTCATTTACGCAAGGTCCTGGTTTGATGGGTTCGTTATTGGTTGGAAGTTCCTTCGCAAAATCGATGGCATTGGCTTTAAAAATCCCATTAATTGCGGTTAATCACATGCAAGCCCATATTTTGGCACATTTTATTGACGAACCTGGATTTGACAAGCCTTCCTTTCCTTTTTTAGCTTTAACAATTTCTGGCGGACATACGCAAATTGTTCAGGT
>CAIJFC010000119.1 GCA_903819815.1 uncultured Bacteroidota bacterium | reverse complement strand
TTTATCAAATTTTCAAAAAAATGACATTCTCATCAGTAAAATTAAAATATTAAGAGAATTATCTCTAGATAAAGAAGCGAAAAAATTACTTAAAATTGCAGAAAGACATTCAGAATTTATTGTTGATTCAAATGAAAAACTACTTGTAAAAAAAGGAATTTTTATTGAAAAAGCTAAATTTTTATATAAAGAACATCAATTTTCAAAAGGGTTGCAATTATTGTTAAATCAAGATAAATTCAATTCAAGAATTGATTCTTCAGATCTAGAACTTTCAATAAAAGTATTGCTAGGAGATTTTTATCTAAAACAAAAGGATTTTGTTTCAGCTGAAAAATATTACAAAGCTGTATATTCAATTACCACCAATCAAAAGAATCAAAATTTATATCAAAAAGTGTTTGCACTTTCGGGATTGGCCAATATTTGTTTTTTTAGAAAAGAGCACAATCAAGGTTTATTGATGTTGAAAGAAGCGATTCTATATTCTCAAAAACTGCAAAATATTTATTTGCAAGAAATGATAATCAGGCAGTTAAATGTTAACTATTTGGCTATAAATGACACTCTTAATTATAAGATTTCCAATGCTAATTTCATACAATTGCAATCTAAAATTGAAATAGTTGAACAAGAGGCGGTGAATTCTTCATACAACCTAATTTCGAAACAATATGTTGATCATTATAACTTAAAAATTTCAAAATACGACAAGATTCTTACTAATATATTTCTATTTATAGTACTATTAATTATTGGTTTTGTTACAATATATGTTAAGTATTCTCAACGTTTGAAAAATCTAAATGAGCTTGCTAAATACTTACAAATTACAAAAACCAATTTGACTAAAATCCAAATTGAAAAAAAACAAGAACATAAAAAAGTACTAATTTTAAAGGAAACGGAAGAGCAAATTTTGAATAAATTAAAGAAGTTTGAACAGTCAAAACGTTTTCTAAATAAAGATTTTTCATTGGCTATTTTAGCAGGACAGTTAGATACTAACACCAAATATTTATCTGAGATAATAAATTCACATTATCACATGAATTTTAATACCTATATCAATAAATTAAGAATAAATTACTTAGTTGAAAAGTTAAAAACAGATCCAAATTTTATTAAGTATAGAATTAGTTATTTGGCAGAAAATTGTGGATTTGCATCTCATAGTAGTTTTGCTACCGTTTTTAAAGCCATTACAGGTCTTACTCCTGTTAAATTTATTGAGTTTTTAAATAACGAAAATAAAATTTCCGAAGAATGAAACTTTATAAGTTAAATAGCGTATCCATTCCATTCGTTGCTGTTATTATTTTATTAATAATGGCTTTGCCTACCTGTGCTCAAAATAAAAAAAGATTGGATAGTATTGTAAAATCAGCTTCCAATCAAATGTATAATAATCCAGATAATGTAATTAAATCCGGATTAATTGTTTTAAAAGAAGCGGGTAAAAATAACGACTATAAGATTTTGGGATACAAGTTAATTTCCGATGGTTATTCAGCCAAGCGGGATTATGAAAAGTCATTGGATTATATAATGAAAGCAAGTCAATTATTGAGTTTTTCAAATGACCAACTACTTAAAATAATTACTCTAAATAAAATTGGTATTCAATACCATCAGCTAAAAATATACGATAAAGCAATAGAATATTTAGACCAATCGGAGCATATAATGATGGAATATCCAATTCCAGATTCAATTAGAACCTACTTGGGAAGAAACTATATAGTTCGAGGATTTATTTATAAAGAAAAATTTAATTGTGAGATTGCAATTGATTTTTTTGACAGAGGAATTATTGAATTACAAAAAACCCGAACTAAAATTGTAAATTCAGCAATTAGTATTGCTAAATACAACAAGGGAAATTGTTATATTTTGATGTTAAATAATAAATTGGCTAAGCAAAATTTCGAAGAAGCCAATCAGTATGCAAAAGACATTAATGCATTAAGTTTACAAGCATTTGCTTTAAAAGGATTGGCACAAGTTTATACATTAGAAGGTAATTATCAGTTGGCTATTCAAACTTTAAATAATGCAAGGGTACTTTCTTCTTCTGTTGACGATTTAATTTTGAATCAAGAAATATACAAAGGGTTGTCTGAAAATTATTTGGCTATTAACAAATGGGAAGAGTTCAAAAAATATCAAAACAATTTTCTAAATACTCAAAAATTAATAAAGGACCGAGAAAGAAAATCGGTAAGTGAATCTTTAGATTTGAAAGATGAATCTTTAAATATTGAATTAAAGAACGAAATTTCAAAATACTATTATAAATTTATAGGTTTCGCTTTTATTATTATTATTCTAATTATATCTTTTATATTTTTAATTAGAAATAAAG
>CAIJFC010000118.1 GCA_903819815.1 uncultured Bacteroidota bacterium | reverse complement strand
CGCAAACAAAGAATCCAAAATGCGCAAGCAATGATGGATCGTGAAAAAATAGATGCCATATTTTTAGAAGGAACTACTTCCTGCTATTATTTTACAGGTATGCGATGGGGCCAAAGTGAACGCACATTTGGTGTGGTTATTCCTGCTAAAGGAGCGATTGCTTATGTGTGTCCTAAATTTGAAGAAGATCGCGCGCGCGAATTATTACTTCCAGTATTTGGTGATGAAGTAAGATGCTGGGAAGAACATGAAAGCCCTTATGCAGTCATTGTGGGTATTGTAAAAGATAGAGGTGTTAAACATCGCAAAATTGGAATGGAAGAAAGAGTGCGATTTTTTATTGCCGATGGCGTAAAAAAAGTGGCTACTGGATTTGAGATTGTTGATGCTACACCTATCACTGCAGGTTGTCGAATGATAAAAACAAAAGCGGAATTAGCGTTAATGCAAAAATCAAGTGATATTACCATACTTGCTTATCAAGCTGCTTTTCCAACAATTCGAGATGGCATGTCGCAAACAGAATTTAGCGGCAACATTTCTGCTGCATTTAGAAAGTTGGGATATAGTGGTGGTGCCTCAGTTCAAATTGGGAAGTATTCTGCATTGCCACATGGAAGTATAACGCCACAAACTATTCGTGAAGGAGATGTAGTAATGGTAGATGGTGGTACAAGCTGTGAAGGGTATGCATCTGACATTACAAGAACATTTGTGGTAGGCAAGGCCACGCAAAGACAAACTGATGTTTGGAATTTAGAAAAGCGCGCACAGGATGCTGCATTTGCAGCAATAAAAATTGGTGTTGCATGTGAGGAAGTAGATGCGGCTGCGCGCGCGGTGATTGAAAAAGGCGGCTTTAGTAATAATTATAAATTACCTGGATTACCACATAGAACTGGACATGGTATTGGACTCGAGGGGCATGAGTGGACTAATTTTGTGAAGGGTAATAAAACCCCAATGGCAGTAGGCATGTGTTTTAGTGATGAGCCTACAATATCAATTCCAGGTGAATTTGGTATTAGATTAGAAGATTGTTTGTATATCGCAGAAGAGGGTCCTCGCTTTTTTTCCAAACAAAGTATTTCAATTGATCAACCATTTGGGTAAGTTCGAATTAATTAATTCTTTGCACTGAAACGCTGGCTGCGGGTGTCGCGGGTCTGGATGGTGTAAGTTGTGAATTTGCACTAGCTAGACTTGTATTTATATTTTTTACAGAGAAATATATTTCTATATAGTCGTTGTCATCTAGTGCTACAAAAAATGAATTAGAGACGGCGTTTTTAAATCCTAATCCTGTTATTGTATAGGTATTATTTGTATTTGCGTAAGCACTACTATTGCGCCTAATCCATACACTTACTTCATCATTGCCAGCATCTGTTTTTATAAATTGTAATGTATATTTTATATTATACAGCCCAGTGTTAGACGCCTTTATCCTTGTTGGCAAGCCACTGGTATTATTAGTGATAGCAATATTGTTTGCAAAATTCATAAAATTAAATTTTACTACCGTGGCAGTGGCGATGGGAGTGATTTGCTTCGCCGTATCATAAAAACTACCATAATCATTTGGGACTGGGGTGTAGTTTAAAGCATTGGTGACAGCCGTTTTTGTCAAGCTGCCAATACTAATTTTATTATCTATTCTGTTACTTAAGCTTGTTGTATCGATACTTGGTATGGCACTTATTTTATTATAAATTTTAATGGTATCACTAAGGTTTAACTTTTGATTAATCCGATTACTCAAATGATTAGTATCTTTCTTATTTAATTTTAAATCGATACGATTGCTAAGCCAAACCGTGTCTGACTTTTTCAACTTTTCATTGAGTGCCATAAGTGTATATAATGAACTGGGTTTTAAGCTATCAGGAGTATTATTGACTTTATCAATGGCGGCCATAATTTTAAAATCTTTAAGGTTGTCAAATCCAGTTCCTCCTTTTTTTACCGCTACAACTCCATTAATATTTACTGCATCTACCTCGTCTGCATAAAAAGCATAGGGTACATCATTAATTTTTTGAATCCCAATACTTGAAAAATATAGTTCCCCTGTGACATCCACTTCTACTTGTAAATATTTTTCTGTATTTGACCAGTTGATGTTTTCAAAATTCCCAATACTAATTATATTGCGATCTTGTTTACTGCCTACTACTACCGAAAAAAGGCCAATGGTATTAGTCGTAATTGATTTTATTTCTTGGTATTCAATGACACCATTTGCTGAATCATTTTTAATAGACAATCGAAGAGTAACAATCTTATTTGCTAAGATGATGCCATTACTATTTCTCGCAACGCCTTGAAAATTTATTCCTTTGTTTACTTGCGCGTTTACATTAGTAAAATGGAGGGTTAGTATTAAAAGAGACAAAATAGTTTTTTTCATAAATTATTATTGTTTTATTACTTTGAAAATTTGCTTTTTCAAAACCGATACTCCAACAACATAATGAATCACAATAAAGTAGATGCCCGTATTTGCCGAAGCAAATGATAGGGTTTGTTCAAATTGAATTCCAGAGAATGGTCCTTGTATAATTTTTAATAATTGACCTTGTTCATTAATCATTTCAACTTTTGAAATAATAATGCCGCTTTGATCACATTTAATTTTTAAATTTTGAACAATGGGATTAGGACCTATTTTAAAGAGCGTAGACAATTCAAGTACTTTAAAATCCACACCAATTCTAAAATCGTTTTGTAAAAATCCGGTAGTCAGTAGGAAGTTTTTATCAGCATAAAGGGTGTGAACCAATAATTGCTCTCCAAAGCTCCAATCCCATATGATGCCTTCTACAGCTTTTGAATCTGCGTTTACGCTGATGATATTTGGATAGCTTGTCTGTGCATTTAACCTATCCTTACAAAACGAGGCCAACATTAGGGAAACTATTATAAATAGGATTTTCATCACACAATATATTACATATAATATTGTAAATCAATTAAATACATATTGTATATATTCTAATTTAATTTCATCTTATGCCTATATATTTAGCTAAT
>CAIJFC010000117.1 GCA_903819815.1 uncultured Bacteroidota bacterium | reverse complement strand
TTTTACTAGTAATAGAAAAGGAGGGAAAGGGGACGATGATATCTATTTATTTGAGGAGGTTGTGCCATTTTTCTTTGATATTGATGTTTTGGTGAAAGGGACGCTTCAAGACGAAATTTCAAAAAAATACTTACAAGGAGCCCAAGTTGTACTCATAGATAATAATGATGACGTAATTTCCAAAACAATAACGGATGAAAATGGAAAATATTCATTTGACCCAATTAAATCAAATCAAACACTAAAAATTAGAATTGAAAAAGAGGGCTATGACCCGCAACAAAAATTAGTTTCAATTTCACAATATGAAACTGAAATAAATGTAGACTTTGTTGTTTCAGCATTAAAAGCAAAAATCGATAAAGGAGTTGATATTGCTAATTTAATTAAATTCAACCAAATTTATTTTGATTTAGACAAATTTTCAATTAGAAATGACGCAAAAGTAGAGTTAGAAAAAATAGTTGAAGTTTTAATAACATATCCAACAATTAAAATTGAAATAGGTTCTCATACAGATTCTAGACAACATATAAAATACAATAAAATTTTATCTCAAAAACGAGCGGAATCCACATTTGATTATTTGGTTAAAAGAGGGATTAATAAGGATCGATTAACTGCAAAGGGATATGGAGAATCCAAGTTAGTTAATAAATGTTATGATGGGGTTCTATGTTCAGAAACAGAACACCAGCAAAACAGAAGAAGCACTTTTATTATTGTAGAATATTAAATCTTAAAAGTTGTTGTTATTTCAATAGTCCTATTATTTTATTAAAAAATAATAGGACTATTTTTTAGTTATCAGTTTTCAATAAGCGCAGGTGGTTTTTTATTAAATTAATTCTATAACTTAAAAAGTGAACTAATTGCTAATGTGTAAATTTTCTAAAAAAGAGGATATTTCTAATTTTGTTGTAAATTTTTTATGGATTCTTAATAGTATAGGAATCAACATTTAAGTAATCATTAAACATAAAAGAAACACTTTTATTGTTTATAATATTTAATTCCAAATAGGTCTTTCTGTTTAGGTTAAAAAACAAAAAAACAAAATTATTTATCTTTAGTATGAAATTTTTTAAGAAAAAGAATAAGATTGCAGCTCGGGTATATTTAGAAAAAGAACTTGTTGAAATTCATAAGTTTCATATAATGTTGCTTAAGATGAAAAAACGACACCCAAATTTGAATGAAAAAAGATTGATAGACCTAATTTATCCAAACAACAATATTAATTTTTTAAAATAATTAAAAATGAATTCAACAAAAATATTTTTTGATTTGGACATTGAAGAAAAGGTAATTATCGCTAAATTGAATATGATAATGAAAAGTTCAATTTTTCTAGATCCTAATTTTCGTCTTTTTAATCTCGCAATTGTAGTAGGGTATCCGCCAGCTAATTTGTCTAAATTAATTAAAAAAGTTTATGGTTTTAGTTTTCCCGATTTGATTTTATCATACCGATTGAACTATTTAGATGATGTAATTAATATGGAATTGAATCAACAAAAAAAAATAAAAATTAATAATTTAATTTCAATAGCCGGGTTTACTTGCAGAAGTAATTTTTATTATTCTTTTAAAAAAATGAGAAACTCAAGTCCTAAAGAATATTATTGTTTATGATTGTTTAAAGGTTAAATGGTATTCAATTAGATAATTGCGTGTTTGAAATAAATTGATTTTTCCGTTTGGAAATAGTAATTGAAGTAGTTTTTTTTATTTAAAAAACACGAATAGTTGCAATTGATTTGAATTATTTATCTTCTGAAATTATATAAAAATAAAAAGCTTAAGAAAGCTTAAAAATGGTTTATGAGTCTTTGACAGAATAAACATTTTATAGAGTATACTTCAAGTATACCTAAGGAATACCTGAGGTATACTTTTAGTTACTTTTAAATAATATAGTGCCTAAAATTGCAATCACTCCAATTGCATTAAAACCGTTAGCTGTTGATTTTAAATAGTTAAGTTCTTTACTACTTATTTTATTTGAATTATTCATTTCTGTTGTTGTTTGTTTTTTCTCATACGACGTTTTCGGGTAGTTGATATTTTCTTTTCTTTGGGACAGAGCTATTTCTAATTTTATAATGTATTCCCTGCTGTAATAGTTAGATAATTTCAATCTATTGTTTTCAGTTTTTAAGCTGTTAATATCGTCTTCCTTTTCAATAGACATATCTAATGTGCTTCCAACCCATTCTGAGAGGCTTAGATTTTTTCTTAATGCTTTTTCGATGTAAATGTTTTTTTGATTTGCACTTACTTTTGCACAAACTGAGTAATTTCTAAAGTTGTTTTCTTCCATGATTATATTTTTTATTAATTAATAATTCACAAATTTATGTAAAAGTTTGTAATATAACAAACTTTTTGTATTTTTGTAAAAAAACATGATTTCAATTAAAGAATTTGAAAATAATCCGATGGCTGCTGAAGCACTTTTTAATTTGCTTAGAGAACGTGTGTTTTTGAAAACAGAGTTGGATATCGTATATTCTGATTTGGTTAATTGGGAACGTTCAAATTTATTGTCAATTGGAGGGGATTCCGACAAAGGCGATTGGAAGAAGTTAAATTACTTTGAATATATTTGGGTTAAAATCATTCAAGAATTAAGGCAATTTGGTTTTAACTATGAAGAAATTGAAATTTATAAAACGGATTTGTTTACTCAAGTAAAATTAAGTGATATTCTTGATGCCGCTCAATTGGATAAAATAAACTTAGAACATCAATTAGATCAAGAGTCAATAATGAAAATTAATTCCCTAAAGGAAGATAGCTTTGACAAAAACATGAATGTTGGCTATAGTTATTTTGAAAGTATTGTGGTTCATGGAATATGTAAACGTGAAAAATGGTCCATACTTTTTTTTAAAGAAATACCAGGATTATTTTTACCCTTTTCAACTGAAATATTTAGAGGTTTTGAAGTAATTGATAAGTCCGTAACCATACAAAAAATGTTGACAAAAACTTTTGTGAGTATCTCTTTAAGTGATATCATTTCTAAATTTCTAGTGGAAGGAGAAGATTCATTTCATATAAAGACAATTTCTATTTTAACCAAAGAGGAGCATGGGGTTTTGAAACACATTCGTAAGGGTTATAAGAATATTAAAAGCATACAAATCCGATTTAATAATCAACAAATGGATAGGATTGAAGTAACAACAATAAAAAAAGTTCAATTAGAAAGCAGGCTTATTGATTATATTAGAAAGGGAGATTATCAGTCAATTTCAATAGATACAGTTGAGGGCAAAATTGTTAATTTTGAAAACACACAAAAACATAAATTATAGGATACTGAATAAATCAGATTCATAGTTACATAGTAAGCTTATCGGATACACCGAAAGTTATGCACATTTTATCAAGATGTGATTTCATTTGAAAAATGTAAAAAAATATTAAATAAAGGA
>CAIJFC010000116.1 GCA_903819815.1 uncultured Bacteroidota bacterium | reverse complement strand
TGGGATGATGCATGGAAATTTTGGCCACCAGTGCATTTAACTTGGTGGCTAAATAATTTAAAAACTAGTTAAAATGGATTTAGCCCCAATAGTCCTTTTTGTATATAATCGTCCATGGCACTCGCAACAAACGCTGGAAGCCTTGGTAAAAAACGAATTAGCACAAGATTCTATACTCTATGTTTTTGCTGATGGGGCTAAACAAAATTCAAATAAAGAAGATTTAAATAAAATAAATCAAGTTCATTCAATTATTGCAAAACAAAAAGGGTTTAAAGAAATTCATTTTATAAAACGCGATAGAAACTTTGGCCTTGCAGACAATATTGTTACAGGGGTTACTGAAATTGTAAATAAATATGGTAAAATAATAGTGTTGGAAGATGATATAGTTACTGCCCCATACTTTTTACGTTTTTTAAATGATGGCTTAAATTTATATCAAAACTCTGCAAACGTTTATTCAATAAATTCTTACATGTTTCCTATTGAATTTAATAAAGTAACAACATTTTTATCGCCACTAGCAACAAGTTCTTGGGGTTGGGCAACTTGGTCAAAAAAATGGAATGCGTTTCAAAATGAATTAACATATAAAAATATTATTCAAAAAAATCCCTATTTACAAGCTAGATTTAATTTTGCTGATTATAATTATTGTGAAATGCTTAATAATAAAAATTCATGGGCTATTCGTTGGTATTATTCTGTTTTTATTAGAAATGGCCTAGGATTGTTTCCTACCAAAACACTTTCTCATCACATTGGGTTTGGTGATAGTGCAACACATGTAAAAGAAACTTTTAATCAAATGGAATTATTTGCAAATAAAATTCCTGTTTCATTTACTGAAATAATTGAAATAGATTTACAAGATCAATTCTTGAAATATTTCAAGAAGCCGACAAGATTAATTGATTTAACTGTGAGATTAACAAATTTTCTTCTCATAAGAAAATAAGTAAACTTTTTATGATATCATTACTAAATAAATGTATTTGTTTTATCGAAATTTTAATTTTAAGAATTAAAAATCACCAAAAATTAAAGCTAATAAATATTGGCATTAACAGTAAATTGTACAAAGAATCTGTAATTAATAATTTCACAAATAATCCAGACAAAATTATAATTGGAAATAATACTCATATTAGAGGTGAGTTACTCGTATTCAATTACGGCGGTAAAATAAAAATAGGAGATAATTCTTTTATAGGAGATGGGACAAGAATATGGTCAGGAGAATCAGTTGAAATAGGTTCTAATGTTTTAATTTCTCATAACGTAAACATAATCGATTCCAATTCTCATGAAATAAATCATGATGAAAGAGCCAAAGGTTTTAAAAAAATTATTTTAAGCGGTCACCCTCACTTAAAAGGCAACATCAAAACCTCACCAATAATTATTGAAGATTATGTGTGGATTAATTTTAATGTTATAATTTTAAAGGGTGTTACAATTGGTAAAGGTGCAATAATTGGGGCGGGTAGCGTTGTCTTACAAAATGTTGAACCATTTACATTAGTTGCAGGTAATCCTGCAAAATTTATTAAAAAAGTATCCTACAATGAATAATTTTCATTTAAAATGGAATTGAATTCTTAATATTACCAACTAGAATTACTAAATATTAAATATTAATATTCGAGAAAAAATGATTATAAGATTATTAGCAGAAATTAAATTAAAAGTAAAAGTATTTATCAGTTTTTTTAAAATACTTCTATACTTATTTAGAGGGAGA
>CAIJFC010000115.1 GCA_903819815.1 uncultured Bacteroidota bacterium | reverse complement strand
CGTCTTAGTTAATTCAGTATTAACAACGTAATACTCTTGTACATTAGAAGTTTTTTTCAAATCGTGTGCCTTGCCTGCTAAATGAATTACTATATCTTCTTGAATATTAATTACAGAACCCCTCTTATACTTATTGATAGGTACTTGTAGGCCAAAATATGAAACAATATTTTTTCCAACAAAACCGGATGAACCTGTTAAAAATATACTCATATATAGTTTAAAATAGATGTAGCCATATTTTCATTAATTATACTTCTTTTAAATTTTTGTGTAAAATCACTCCGATCAATACTTAAAGTTTCTTCCGAATTTAAAAGATAATAAACTAGGGCTTTATAATCGCATGGATTAAAAACAAAACTATTATTTATTTCATCATTTATAAATTGTGCAGAATAACCAGATACACCTGCTAAAATTGGCTTCTTAAAAGTTGCTAATTCAAAAATCTTTGATGGTAATACCTTTCTAAAAGCGGGATAGTCATTCAAATGTAAAAAAAGGTAATCTGCACAACTATATACTTTTTGTAACTCTTTTCTACTTATTGGGTTTTTAAGTATAACATTATTGATACCTGTTTTTGCAATTTCTGTTTTCAATAAATTTTTTGCACCACCGTCTCCAATAATTAAAAAATCAAAATTATTGCCAAGTAATTTAGCAGCTTGTGGGATTATCTTATGCAAACCTTGTCCTTCTCCAATATTGCCAGCATAAACAATTACCTTATTATCTTTAACTAGATTATTTAATTTAAAATTGTTATCATAAAGAAATTCATCATCAATCCCGTTTGAGTAAAATGAGAATTTTGAATTTTTAAATTTTTTAAAATATTCTTCGAAACCCCCTGAAATCAAATTAATATGTTTAGCATAATTAAACGTTCTTCTTTCAATAAATTTGAGTATCGGCAACACTATGGTCTTTAAAATTTGAGATTTAAAAACATCATTCATTGTATCAACAAATATGTCTCTTATATCTAAATATAGTGGTGTTTTTGTTTTTTTTGCAATTCTATATCCTAAAAAAGCCGTAAATAATCTACTAGAAGATGCAAAAACGAGGTCTGCTTTCTTACCTTTATTTAATCTTGAAACTTCCTTATAAAATTTGAAAAAAGAAATCACTTGATCAAGCATTCCATTTTTGTGAGGTGGTAAATTAATTCGATGAATTCTAAGATTATTAAACTCCTCAAACTCTAGTGCATCTGCATCGAATGTGCTATAACGATTTGGCTGTGTTGTATAAACTTCAATCAATGCATCTTTAGCTTGTTTCGCTAATTCTAAGGCCAAAGGTGAATTACGAAAAGAACCTGCACATAAATCGGGTTTAAAATAAAATGTTAGATATACAATTCTCTTCATTTATAAAATTTCAAATTTTATTTCCATTTTACTTGGGCTAATTCCAGACACTTGAATACATTTATTAGCCTTGTTTACTCCAAATTGATCATGATAGAATGTGTGTATTAATTGTAAACCTAGTTTGCGATCATATATTAAATCTACTAAATCAATATGATTTTTTGAAAGTGTCATCCCTTTTTCGCTTTTACGAACTTCAATTTCAGGATGTAAATAAAATCTAGAAATTACCTTATTCCCACTACCAACTATTTCATCTTCAATACTCCATGTATTATTTGATAGATTAAATTTTCGTGTATGAGTAGCCTTATTTTTTAACCTCAAATATCCATTATGACTTGCTTGAAAACTAATTTCGTTATCTGTTTCTGGAATTGAATGAACTTGAATGTTGAATGGGACTGCTCTTTTAGCAACTCTAAACCCAGACCATACCTCAGAAGAATTCTCCATATCGATTTGAATCGTTGAATGCGCACCAGTACCTCGTTGAAAAAGTCGATCAATGGAACTTCCGTATACGCTTATTCCAGAATTCACTACAATTCGTTCTCCATTTACAGCTAACTCAAACGACAATGAGTCTGCATGTGCATGCCCTGGCAAATAATCAGGTCCGATTTTTCCAAAATCAGCAATTAAATGCGACTTTTCATCTTTATAAACTATAAAACCACTTTCTTTATGAACATATAACTTATTTTTACTTGATATTTCTTTAGCTATTCCTAGTTTATTAGCATTTGCTTCAAGGTCTAAGTACTTGGGTGCAATTCCATTTGCACAATCATTAAAATGAGACAATTCGCCGTTATTGTAAATCATTGTTTCCAACCAAGACATGCCTTTATAATACTTTTTCAGTGTCTCGTTATAAGGGAAATTGTTTGGAACTTTATTTGAAATACTTATTAAATCTAGCAAGTCTTCCATTGCTAATGAGTGATACATTGGACTTAGCTCAAATTGTGCACCATCTTCTAGAAATTGTTCTTGAAGTTCTTTTTTCAATATAGATATTGATCCTTTATAATAATTTGAATTGGAATCAAGCCTAAAAAAAGCACTTGCAAATAGAAGTGCTTTAGCATTAATAAAAAGGTGATTACCAAGTAAGTGATATTCTGGCCTATTTCCCAACCATCTAACCTGATTCCATAAGCTTAATTTTGCCTTATCTGATAGACCATTACAAAAGCAATGCCATTTAATCCAGTTTATAATTCTCAAAGATGTTGGATAAGGCTCCCAAGCAGTTCCTTTTCCAAAAGGGTTGTAATCAATCCAATTTTCTATCAATTTAAGTTGAAGTTCGAAATGATTATCTGAATCCTCAACCTGTAATAAATAATCAAAATAATGCAAATTATAACGCCATAATTTAGAAATAGATTTGTCATCCCACCCCACTGCTTTTAAGCTATGAGTCTCATTTAAAAATTTGAATTGATCATAATCAGTTGTAATATTATTACGAGGAATAAAATCATAAGTTAATTGCTCATTAATAATGGGAGGGAACTCATTAACCTCTGTAATAAATCTTGGAGTTAAGTTTAAAAGTCTCCAAAATATTTGTTTAGCTTTTAGATATTTAACTGTATGATACAGTCTTACTATACTATTAAGCAAACGTTTCAATTTTTGTTAAAATAGATACAATACGCTCAGCAGTTTTTCCATCCCACATTTCAGGAATAGTCCCTTTTTTCCAAGTTCCTGCAAACAACTTTTCCATTGCTGGCTTTATAGCCTTAGGGTCAGTCCCAATAAGTTCATTAGTTCCTATTAATACAGTTTCGGGGCGTTCAGTATTATCTCGAAGAGTAATGCATGGAATACCCATTACAGTGGTTTCTTCTGTAATACCACCAGAATCCGTTATGACAGCTTTAGCATTTTCTACTAAATAATTGAATTCTAAATAACCAAGTGGTGGAATAGTATGTAATCTATTATGTTTAATCCCAATTGATTGCAAGATTTTTGCCGTTCGTGGATGCACTGGGAATACTAAGGGAAGATTATTTGAATGTACTGTTATTTCATCAATTAGTTCTTTTAACTTTCCTTCTTGATCAACATTTGCTGGCCTATGCAAAGTCATTACTAAATACCCTCCTTTGAATAGATTTAATTCATCCCAAATAGTAGGTTTTTTAAATCTTGGTCTATGTTTTAATAAAGTATCAATCATTGTATTACCAACCCAATGGATCTTATTCTTATTAACACCAGATTCTATCAAATTTTGACCGGCCTCAAGTGTAGTAGTAAAAAAATAATTAGTAATAGAATCCGTAACGAGTCTATTTATTTCTTCTGGCATAGTCCAGTCATTAGAACGAATGCCTGCTTCAACATGCGCTACAGGAACGTGTAATTTCTGAGCAACAATTGAACATGCCATAGTTGATGTTACATCACCCACTACAAGACACAAATCTGATCTCTCAGTCAATAACAACTTTTCATAACCAATCATTATAGAGGCAGTCTGCTCGGCTTGTGACCCCCCTCCGGCTCCTAGATTAACATCTGGCTGTGGTATACCTAATTGTTCAAAAAAACTATCACTCATATTCTTATCATAATGTTGCCCAGTATGAATAAGTCTATAACTAATTTTATCTCCTCCCTTTTGAGCCTTATGAATAGCATCAATAATTGGTGCAATCTTCATAAAATTAGGACGAGCACCAGCAATTAAATCAATTTTCAATTTTATACTTTAATTTATAAATTAATATATATTAACCCAAGTACCCTTTTTTAAACTCTCAATTGCAGCAAAACTTGCCTTTGTAGTGTTTACTAT
>CAIJFC010000114.1 GCA_903819815.1 uncultured Bacteroidota bacterium | reverse complement strand
TTCATGTAAGTTGCAAAAATATATCCCGCTCCCGTATTTGGCGATAACACATTGTCGGTTTCTGGGATAAAATCAACCCAGTTTTCAATTCCTGGATTATTTGCGTCTGCACTTACAATTCGTTTATTTGGAGCGTTTATGTTAGTAAGGATATATAGTTTTGATCCTAAATTGTCTATTACGTCAACATCAAAATCAAAGTTGCCTACAATAGGAATAATTTGAGAATTAGGCTTGCTTAAATCTTTTAAATACAGTTCGTTTCCAGAGGTAGAATTTGCTGCAGAAATAAACAAATAATGATCGTCTTCAGAAACACTTCCGCCCACATAACGACGTTTTACCTTGTCTCCAAAGATAACTAAGTCGGTTTTTTGAGCGGTACCTAATTGGTGAAAGTACAATTTATGTTCGTCTGTTTTAGCCGAAAGCTCACTTCCTTTTGGCTTTTCATAACTAGAATAAAAAATCCCCTCGTTTCCTTTCCAAGAAAGTCCGCTAAATTTTACATCAATAAGGGGAGTGTCAATTTCTTTTTTTGTTTTGGCGTCTATAAAAATTACCGTTCTCCAATCACTTCCTGCTTTAGAAATGGAATAAGCAACCTTAGAACCATCTTTAGAAAAACTCACCCCGTCAAGAGAAGTAGTTGCGTCTTTTGAAAAAGTATTAGGGTCTAAAAAAAGTTCTTCTTTTCCAGATTTATCGGTTCTGTACAATACCGATTGGTTTTGAAGCCCATTATTTTTATAGAAATAAGTATAGTCACCTTCTTTGAATGGAGCAGAAATTTTTTCATAATTCCATAGTTTTTCCATACGCTCTTTGATTTTATTTCTAAAAGGAATTTTAGATAAATAATCAAAAGTTACTTTGTTTTCTTCTTTAACCCAAGCGGCTGTTTCTTCAGATTTGTCGTCTTCTAACCATCGATAAGGGTCACTAACTTCAGTACCAAAATAAGTATCAACGGTTGCTGTTTTCTTCGTTTCTGGATAGGTTAGAGTTTCCATTTTTTGATTTTGACTAAATGAGGTAATGGAAGTAGCTACCGCCATTATTAAAATTATTTTTTTCATAAGAGATTAGTTTTACACAAAAATAAGGAGTTTATTATTAAAATAAACACATTTAATTGCGATGTATTCTTTTATAAATTAAAATTGATTCCCAAAACTATATTTCTTCCAATATTTGGAATCCCGTCATTTTTCAATCTTGATAAATGGGCAATATAGCTTTTGTTAAACAGATTATTACCATTAAGATTAAAATTAAAATGGGTTTTCCCAATGTTAATTTGACCACCAATTCCCAAATTAACCAAAGTATAGCCCTCCGAATAGGTTTCAAAACCGCTAACTTTCTTTTGATCGAAAGTATTGGAAACGTTCAATGTTGCGTATCCATCTTTCAACCAATTTTTAATATTGAATTCTGCCCGCATGCTGTTATTCCAATTGTTAGCAGGAATAAAGGGTAAAAAATCACTCCCGAGACCTCGGGATTGCTTTTCGCCTGTTACCGTTTCAAAACTGCTCTCAAAATGAAGCCAATCTAAAGGATGTGGGTGAAAATGAAGTCCAAATTCTCCACCATACAACATAGCATCAGTTTGAAAATAATTAAACACATCATAACCTGCAATTGTTGTTGGGGAAGGATTTAAATAAATATAATTATTGATTTTATTGAAGAATCCGTTTGCAAAAAACTCAAAATGGCTGTTTTGATATTCTAAATTTAAATCCGTTTGTACGTTTTGTTCCGTTGCTAAATTACTATTTCCAATTTCATAGCGATTAGAGCCTTCATGAACACCATTTGAAGTTAATTCTGCTAAATTTGGCGCTCGGAAACCCGAAGCCAAATTAACTCTCAACGTAAATTCTTTAGTTAAATCAGTTTTGTAACCTAGCGAACAATTAAAACTGTTGTAGCTTTTAGCAAGGGCCTCAAATGAACCTTCATCTCCTAAAATTCCATAGCTTTCAGTATTTATATTTCTATTATCGAAACGAATTCCTGCCTGTAAAACGTTTGAATTCCATTCATAATTTGATGTCCCAAACAAACCAAAATCATTCGTTTTAGCATTTGGGATTAAGTATTCAGCTCCAGAATTTACATTGGTTTGAGTCATACCTTGAATTCCAAAAATAGACTCTAATTTACCCGCTTTTGGCAAGTGGTATTTCAAATTATAATTTAAAGTATTCAATTTCATTTTCAAATTTGCGACATCGCTATCCTCAAACTCGCTTCGGTTATTGGAGATAAACCCAAAGTCAATATCTAGTTTAGACGTACTAAAAAACAAGGTAGAATTTAAACTTAAAAGATGATTGGTGACCGCTTGTTTTGGATATTCGGTAGTGGAGCTCGAAGATTGTTCGGCAATTCCGTTTTCAGGAATCCCTAAATCCAATTTATTGAAATTATATCGTAAAACGGTCGATAATATCGAGTTGCTATAACCAATTCCCGTTTTTAGATCGGTTTCATTAAATCTTGTATTGGTAACCCGATTTCCATCAGTAATTTTATAATCGGAATGAACAGTATTGCTTCCTCGAACTAGATATTTCCAATTTTCAGATGACTTTTTTACACCCAATGAAGAATTGCTCCCGAGTGTATTTGAAAATATTTTTTGACTAAAATCGCCTTCAAATGCATTTGATTTTGCAAATTTTTCGGGGTTAAAATACAGCACACCACCCAAGGCATCCGATCCATAAAGCAAAGAAGCGGGGCCTTTAATAATCTCTACACTTTCCACCCCGGCATCGTTCAACCCTAGCCCATGTTCTTCACCAAATTGCTGATTTTCAAGACGAACTCCTTGTGAATAAACTAAAACTCTATTGCCGCTTAAACCACGAATTACAGGTTTTCCAATAGAAGTCCCAGTTGAAATTTGAGAAATACCAGGAAGCGTTTCAAGCCCTTCAATTAAGGTTGAAGTTCCTTTTTGTTGTAACGACTTCATGCTTTCATGGTCTACTTTCATTACATTTTGAGACTGTAATTTATGAAAGGAAGTGGCCACAATTACTTCGTCCATTTGAAACAAAGAAGGTTCTAAAACCACATCTATTTTATTTTCTCCATTTTGGATAAAAATGGATTTATTTTGAGTTGTAAAACCGAGTAATGTTAAGGTAATTTTTATAGTTCCATTAGGGACATTATTAATTGAGTACGCCCCATTTTCATTTGTTTCTGAACTTTTATGTAGTTCCGAAACAAATATATTTACCCCTTTTATAGGGTTATTATCTTTATCTGTAATTTTTCCTGATATTTTATTTTGCGCATTTATAAATGCTGAAAACCCTATGAAAAGGGCAATTAGTATCTTCTTCATCTTTTTGTTTTTTATGTTATGATTTGATTTTTAAATCAGCATTTACTTACTGATTTATTTCAGATTATAAATTAAAAACAGGGGGCCCTCGAAGTAGATTTGAATTATTAGGATGGGTTTTAACAACATCAGAATAGTAAAAACTACCCTGCGTTTTAAATACTATTTTTGGGGTATTAAATTCAAAAAGAGAAAATGAAGCTGCCGAACTAAGAGCAAATTCACACACAAAACAGTGTTCCAAGGAATGGTGTTGGTGGGTGATTTGGTGTTTAGACGAACTTTTATGACGGCAAACCGTTTCGGCTTTTTCCTTTTCAAAATGCGCATACGAATCGTGTGATTGAAACAATATTGAAAACAATATTGCAATCACTATAGAAAAATGGATAAGTATTTTATTCTTTTTCAACTTTCGTATTTTAATTTATTTAGGACCAATAGCTTTTATTAAATCAAATGATTCGCTACTAAGTATTCTGCAATTTGAACGGTATTTGTAGCCGCCCCTTTTCTTAAATTATCAGCTACAATCCACAAATTTAAAGTGTTATCTTGGCTTTCGTCACGACGAATTCTTCCTACAAAAACGGCATCTTTACCTTCCGCATAAATGGGCATTGGATAACTAAAATTGTCAGCGCTATCTTGAACCACAACTCCTGAAGTATTTTGCAAAATAGAACGCACTTCGTTCACGTCGAAAGCATTAGAAAACTCCACATTTACTGCTTCACTATGTCCACCAACAATAGGCACACGAACTGCAGTTGCGGTTACGTTTATGGAGTTATCACTTAGTATTTTTTTAGTTTCACGAACTAATTTCATTTCCTCTTTGGTATAGCCATTGTCTTCAAAACTATCACATTGAGGAATTGCATTTCGGTGAATAGGATATTTATAAGCCATTTCGCCTTGAACTCCAGCATATTCATTTTCCAATTGTTGCACTGCTTTTACTCCGGTTCCTGTAATTGATTGATAAGTGGAAACGATCACGCGTTTTACATTGTATTTTTTATGCAAAGGAGCCAAAACAAGCACCATTTGAATTGTTGAGCAATTTGGATTTGCTATAATTTTATCCTCTTTTGTTAGCTCTGAAGCATTAATCTCTGGAACAATTAATTTTTTTGTTGGATCCATTCTCCATGCCGAAGAATTGTCAATTACCGTAGTTCCAGCGGCCGCAAATTTTGGAGCCCACTCTAAAGAAGTGTCGCCACCAGCTGAAAATAAAGCAATATCGGCTTTTCTATCCACTGCGGTTTGCATGCCAACAACTTTGTAAAACTTTCCTTTGAATTCAATTTCTTTTCCAATTGAATTTTCAGAAGCTACGGGGATTAATTCAGTTACAGGGAAATTCCTTTCCGCTAAAACTTTTAGCATAATTTCTCCAACCATTCCTGTAGCACCAACAACTGCAATTTTCATACTTTTTTTAATTTTAATTAATTTGCTCTGCAAAAGTACATAATCTTCATTTTAAAATAGCAATCATAACAAAAAAGAACCACGCCAAAGGCGTGGTTTAAATTAGAATAGGTAATGTAGCGGTATTATTTTTTTAATAAATCTCGAATTTCTGTTAGCAATTCTTCTTGTGTAGCCCCTTTTTTTTCTTGATCATCTTCAATTCCGTTTTTCTTTTTATAAACATTAACAGCTTTAATCACCAAAAATAATACGAATGAAACTAAAATGAAGTTAATTAACGACGAAATAAAAACGCCATATTTTACTCCTCCAAAAGCTACCAATTGATCTATTTCTGTAATTTTTGCTGTTTCTAAAGCCGGTTTTAAAATAAGTGGCGTGATTACATCGTCAATTAAAGAGCTAATAATTTTTCCAAAAGCCGCTCCAATAACAACCCCAATTGCCAATTCAATCACGTTGCCTTTCATCGCAAAGGCCTTAAATTCAGATATCATTTTCATAAAATTTAATTTAATTATTCTCTATAAAAAACACGTTTCACCCTTTGGGAAATGCTGGTTAGAACTTCATAAGAAATCGTTCCTAATTTTTCAGCAATGAAACTTACCGTTGGGTTCTCACCAAATAAAACCACTTCATCGCCTTCAGCACAATCTATTTCCGAAACATCAGCCATCAACATGTCCATGCAAATACTTCCTATAATCGTAGCTTTTTGTCCGTTTATAGTTACAAATCCGACTCCATTTCCCCATTGTCTTGAAATTCCGTCGGCATAACCAATAGGAATTGTAGCAATAGTGGATTTTTTTTGAGCTATAAATCGTCTGCCGTAGCCCACGCTTTCTCCCTCGTTTATAACTCTTATTTGTGAAATTATGGATTTTAATGTCCCTACGTTTTCTAAAAATCGTTGTTCTTGAGGATCATTTGAAACACCGTAAAGCCCAATTCCAAGTCGAACCATATCGTATTGTGCTTCAGGGAAATTACTAATTCCAGAGGTGTTTAATAAATGTTTAATCGGGTTTATATTTAGTTCGGCTACAATTTTTGCAGCTAATTTCTCAAATAATTGAATTTGGTAAAGAGCAAAATCTTGATTATCCATAGAATCGCTGGTTGCCATGTGGGACAAAATACTTTTCACTTTTACCGATTTATTGTCTTTTAAAACAGCAATTAAATCCTCAATATTTTCTTCTTCAAATCCCAATCGGTGCATTCCAGTATCCAATTTTATGTGGATAGGATAGTTTTCTAATTGACTATTTTTTGCTATTTGTAAAAAGGAATTCAACCCTTTTAAGCTATAAATTTCAGGTTCTAGATGGTGTTGGATAATGGCTGAAAAACTCGTGTTTTCTGGATTTAAGACCATAATTGGCAATTTAATTCCTGCATTTTTCAAAGTAATTCCTTCATCGGCGAAAGCCACTCCCAAATAATCTACATGGTGGTGTTCTAATAATTTTGCAATTTCAAAACCGCCATTTCCATATCCAAAAGCTTTAACCATGACCATAATTTTAGTGTTAGGCTCCAACTTAGATTTGTAATAATTTAAGTTGTGACTAATGGCATTTAGATTGATTTCAAGTACCGTTTCATGTGTTTTTTCTTCCAATAAATGTACGATTTTTTCAAATTCAAATAGTCTTGCACCTTTAATTAAGATGGTTTCACTGCTAAAATTAAGCGAATTAAAATCGGCAATAAAGGCTTCGGTATTTTTATAAAAAATGCAGTTTTCGAACTTGTTTTTATAGTCAGAAATGGTATCGCCAATTCCAATCACACGATTAATTTTATTGGAAACAATTAATTCGGAAACTTTGGAATACAAATCGTCATTGGACAAACCGCTTTGAAAAATATCGGATAGAATGATCGTTTTATTGGCATGCTGTTTTTGATTTTCAAGAAAATCCAAGGCAATTTTTAACGATTGAAAATCAGAACTATAACTATCGTCAATAAGGGTGCAATTGTGAATTCCAGTTTTTACTTTGAGTCTCATTTCCACGGGATAAAGCAATTCCAATCGGCTTTGAATCACCGAAGTATTGTATTTTAAATACAATAAAACCATTAGGCAATGAATGGCATTTTCAATGGAAGCATCATCTTTAAACGGAATGGTAACTTCGAATTTCTGTCCTGAATTATTTACCTCGAGTAACGTTTTATCTGAAAGTGATTTTTGCGAAATAAACACATCCGCTGCGGAGTCTTTGAAAGACCAGGAAAAGGTTTTTAAATTGGAGTTTAAAAATGCATCAACCGCCTTATTCTTTTTATAAATTAAGATTTCAGCATTTGCAAAAAGCGCTATTTTTTCTTTAATTTTTTCTTCAAAATTGGCAAATCCTTCGTCATGAGCCGAACCAAGATTGGTTAAAATTCCAATGGTAGGTTTTATTATTTGCTCTAGCTTACCCATTTCATTGGTAGTAGAAATACCAGCCTCAAAAATCCCCAGGTTGTGATTTTCATTAATCGAAATAATTGATAGCGGAACGCCCACTTGTGAATTATAGCTTTTGGGACTTCTAATTATTGAAAAATCAGGACTCAAAAGAAAATTAAGCCATTCTTTAACAATCGTTTTTCCGTTGCTTCCTGTGATTCCAATTATTGGAAAATAGTATAAATTTCGGTAATAACCTGCAAATTTTTGAAGTGCTTCAAGGGTATTTTTCACCACAAGAAAATTTGCTTTTGCTTTTAAATTTTCTGGAATTGAGGTTACTACAAAATTTTGAACCCCTTTTTGAATTAATTCAGCAATGTAATTGTGACCGTTATTATTGGGACCAACCAATGCAAAAAACAAAGTTTCAACGCCATTTTGCATCGAACGGCTGTCTATAGAAATATGAGAAATTTCGTTAGAATTTGATGTTCCAAACCAATCGGCATCTAAAATTGGGGCAATATTTTCAGCGTTTAAACTCAATAGCGGTTATTTAGTTTTTGGTTTTTTTAACGCCTTAATGTTTTCCTGATTTTCTCTCATCGCATAAAAGTAGGCCGCACGACTTAACGGCTCATATTCCTCGGTTTCTCCAAGTAAAACTAAACTATCTCCATCGGCTTTTCTAAAACTATAATTGGCTAAATTCCCAGTTCTTGTACAAACGGCGTGTACTTTTGTAACATATTCCGCGGTTGCCATAAGGGCAGGCATTGGGCCAAAAGGGTTGCCTTTAAAATCCATATCTAGTCCTGCAACAATTACTCGAATCCCCTGATTTGCCAAATCATTACAGATTTTCACAATTTCATCATCAAAAAATTGTGCCTCGTCAATTCCAATCACATCGCATCCTTGAGCCAAAATTGCAATATTTGCAGCAGCAGGAACCGGAGTAGAACGGATTTCATTGGCATCGTGAGAAACGACCATTTCATTGTGATAGCGAGTATCCACCGAAGGTTTGAAAATTTCTACTTTTTGCTTTGCAAATTGCGCTCTTTTCAATCTACGAATTAGCTCTTCTGTTTTACCGGAAAACATTGATCCGCAGATGACTTCAATCCATCCAAATTGTTCTTTCTGATTTACTGTATTTTCGAGAAACATTTTTTTACTTTTCTTGCTCTTAAAATGAATAGTTTTTATTACTTTGTAACGCTAACGAATCGATATGAATTTTTTATACTTTTACGTCGATTCAAATGTAGAAAATTTTTATCAAAGGTTTCTTCTTCCTTTGCGTAAATAATAGATTAAAGAAGACATTTTAAACTGAAACAACCTCACACAAAATAATACTATTGTTATGAAAAAAAAGTTGGAAGCTGATTTAATCAGTATAGCACACCGAATTTTAAAGCTAAAAAACAAAGAAGATCTTGAGCAATTGCATTTAGAAACTCAAAAACTATATGAAAAATTGTCAGTTTTGAAATTTGTTGAAGATAACTTTTCGGATGTAAAACCAACCATTGGAAATTCAAACATTCAAGAATTAGTAAACGCAGCATTGGAAAACGATCCTGAAGAGGAAGAGGTTGATGCTGCCCCTCAAGAAATCGAAATCCAATCGGATTTAGTTGAAGAAGAAATCGAGGAAGAAGTGGAAGAGGAAGAAGAAGAAGATCATTCTGAAGAAGAAGAAGAATCCGAAGAAGAAATAGAAGAGGATGAAGTCGAAGACGAAGCTTTTGAAAACATAGAAGAATCTGAGGAGGAAGAAGAGGAATCTGAAGAAGAAGAAATTGAGGAGGAAGACGAAGAAGAATCTGAGGAGGAATCGGAAGAAGAAAAAGAATTCGAACCTCATTTTGAGCTTTTCAATGTGGAAGAAGTAGAAGATAAAAAATCAAAAACGGAAGCAAAACAAATTTCCTTTGAAGATTTATTAGGATCTAGTTCTGAACCTGTTTTTGAACGCGTTTTTGATCCAATTCAAGAAGAAACTGAGGAAGAATCGGATGATGAAGAAGAAACAGAAAGCGAAGAGCCCATTTTTAATCCTGGTTTTGAAATGGAAGCTTCAGAAGAAATGGAAGAGGAAGAAAAAGCAATTCCAAATTTTGAATTTGATAACGAAATAAGCATCAACGAAGCTTTTGCAAAAACCATAACCTTTGGATTGAACGACAGAATTGCATTTGAAAAACAATTATTTGCCGGAAGCAGTGAAGACTTAAACCGGGTAGTTTCTCAGTTGAGCACTTTTGACACTTTTGAAGAAGCCCAAAACTTCATTGAAGACATGGTTAAACCCGATTACGATAATTGGGAAGGAAAAGAAGAATATGTGACTCGATTTATGGAAATTGTAGAGAAGAAATTCGCTTAATTTCACATTTAGATTTCCCAATTCCTTTGAATTTAAATTATTTTTATGTCAAAATTATATATCGTTCCTACACCTATTGGAAATTTGGAAGACATGACTTTTCGTGCCATTCGAGTGCTGAAAGAAGTGGATTTAATTTTGGCTGAAGATACCCGTACCAGTGGAAAATTGATGAAACATTTTGAAATTGGCACCCACATGCACAGCCATCACATGCACAACGAGCACAAAACAATTGAGAATTTAATTTCAAGATTGAAAGCGGGCGATACGATGGCATTGATTTCTGACGCTGGAACCCCGGCAATTTCAGACCCTGGATTTTTATTAACGCGCGCTTGTGTTGAAAATGGAATCACCGTAGAATGTTTGCCCGGAGCAACTGCTTTTGTGCCAGCATTAGTCAACAGCGGATTACCAAATGATAAATTTGTTTTTGAAGGGTTTTTGCCTGACAAAAAAGGAA
The DNA here is from genome assembly GCA_903819815.1 of uncultured Bacteroidota bacterium. Classification (GTDB taxonomy): domain Bacteria; phylum Bacteroidota; class Bacteroidia; order Flavobacteriales; family Flavobacteriaceae; genus Flavobacterium. The sequence goes on along the minus strand of CAIJFC010000114.1, from coordinate 19,071 downwards.
AACAAACCCGATATTTGGCTTTAGCCGAAGAAACTCGAACGATGATTTTATACGTTTCGCCACATAAATTAGTGAAAACTTTAGCTGAATTTATTACTTATTTTGGCGAAGACCGACCAATTTGCGTTTCCAGAGAATTGTCAAAATTACACGAAGAAAACGTTCGAGGAACTGTTCGGGAGGTGCTTACTCATTTTGAAAACAAACCACCAAAAGGAGAAATTGTAGTAATTTTAGGCGGAAAGCCGACGAAGTAAATTATAATATAAACCAATCAAAATAACACTATGCGCTGGAAAATAAAACCAAAACCTGATTCCCAAAAAGTTACCGAACTCGCCAACGCCCTTAATATTGAAGATTATGTGGCCACACTTTTGGTGCAACGTGGCATCGAAACCTTTGACGCGGCGAAAGATTTTTTCCGACCTCAATTGGAACATTTGCACGATCCGTATCTGATGAAAGATATGGATAAAGCGGTTGCAAGAATTGAATTGGCTATAGCCAAACAAGAAAAAATTCTCGTTTTTGGCGATTATGATGTTGATGGCACTTCCGCAGTTTCATTGGTATCCTCCTATTTAAAATCCTATTATTCCGATGTAGCTACCTATATTCCTGATCGTTATGACGAAGGATACGGAATTTCTTTCAAAGGAATTGACTTTGCCGACGACAATGGTTTTTCACTAATTATTGCCTTAGATTGTGGCATAAAATCGATTGATCATGTGGCTTATGCCAAAGAGCGAAACATCGATTTCATTATTTGTGATCACCACCGACCTGGAGAATTCCTGCCAGATGCAGTAGCCGTTTTAGACCCTAAAAGAGACGATTGTAATTATCCTTACGATGAATTGTGTGGCTGTGGAATTGGTTTCAAATTGATTCAAGCCTTAGGTAAAAACAGAAATCAAACCATTGAAGATTTAACTCAATATCTTGATTTAGTTGCCACAGCAATTGCTGCCGATATTGTTCCAATGACTGGTGAAAACCGAGTACTTGCTTATTTTGGATTACAAGTAATTAACTCAGATCCAAGGCCAGGAATTAAAGCGCTAACGTATCAAATAAAAAAACAAGTCCTTGATATTACCGATGTTGTTTTTATTATTGCGCCTAGAATTAATGCGGCGGGAAGAATCAAACACGGAAATCAGGCGGTGGAATTATTATCAGAATTTGATTTTGAGCAAGCCCAACAATTTGCCTCAGAAATTGAAAAAAATAATTCTGACCGAAAGGAATTAGACAAACAAATTACCATTGAAGCGCTTTCGCAAATAGAACAAAATAACGAAACCGAGGGTTTTACCACTGTCGTTTATCAAGAAAATTGGCATAAAGGAGTAATAGGAATTGTGGCGTCAAGATTGATAGAAACATATTATCGTCCAACATTGGTTTTCACCAAAAGTGGCGATAAATTAGCCGCTTCGGCACGTTCTGTAAAAGGATTTGATGTTTACAATGCCTTAGAAGCGTGTGCGGAACATTTGGAACAATTTGGCGGACATAGGTACGCAGCGGGATTGACATTAAAAGAAGAAAATTACGCGGCTTTCAAACAAGCATTTGAAAAAGTAGTTTCAGAAACCATTGATCCAGAACTTTTATTACCTGAAATTGCCATAGATTTAGAAATTGATTTTCCTCAAATTACACCAAAATTCTTAAGAATTATCAATCAATTTGAACCTTTTGGGCCATTAAATATGACACCCATTTTTATGTCAAAAAATATTTATGATACTGGTTTTCCAAAATTAATGGGCGCCGATCAATCGCACCTAAAACTATTTGTAAAGCAAAATAATTCTCAGGGAATTGCCGCAATTGGTTTTGGAATGGGGAATAAAATGGATTTAGTATCCAATAAAAAGCATTTCGATGCGGCTTATTGCATAGATGAAAACGAGTGGAACGGCACCGTTTCAATTCAATTACGATTGAGAGATATTAAAAACAACGAATAATAAATGGCAAAAAAGGACCCCTATGCAGCGTTGAGAATAAGAGAATTTAATATTTTCTTATTGCTTCGCTTTATTATGGTTTTTTCTTGGTCCATGCAATTTATTGTAATTGAATGGGAAGTTTATAGCTTGACAAAAAGCGCACTTTCGTTAGGAATTGTAGGGTTAATGGAAGTAGTTCCTGCTATTTTAATGGCTTTATTTGCCGGTCATTTTGTCGATCAAAATGAAAAAAAGGGATTGTTATTTAAATGCATAATTGGGTTTTTAGTAATTAGTTTAGGCTTGTTTTTATTGACCTGGGAACCTTTTAGAGGCAATTTATCAGCGAAAACAATTTTGTATTCAATTTACTTTTTAGTGTTCCTTGGCGGAATTGTTCGGGCTTTTTTAGGTCCAACTATTTTCTCTTTATTGTCCTTAATTGTTCCAAAAAATCTCTACTCAAACGCCGCAACTTGGAGCAGTTCGGTATGGCAAATCAGCTCCGTTTTAGGCCCCGCTGTAGCAGGATTTTCTATAACTATAATAGGTGTTTCCGGATCGATGTTAACCGTTTTAGCGTGCTCCTTTTTAGCATTAATTACGTTAATTCAAATAAGCACAAAGCCCATTTTAAATCCAAAAATTGGTGAACCCATAATGCAAAGTTTGAAAGAAGGAGTGAAATTTGTTTATAACAATAAAACTATTTTAGGCGCAATATCTTTAGATATGATTGCCGTATTATTTGGAGGAGCAGTTGCATTATTACCTATTTACGCTCAAGATATTTTGAAAGTCGGTCCCGAAGGATTTGGCGTTTTAAGGGCGGCTCCTGCTTTAGGCGCTTTTATTACGATGTTTATTTCTGCCTACGTTCCATTAAATAAAAACGCGGGTATGAAGCTGTTATTTTCAATTTTTGCCTTTGGAATATGTATTATCGTTTTTGGAATTTCAACGTTATTTTGGCTTTCCGTAATTGCATTGTTTTTAAGTGGCGTCGTGGATGGAATTTCTGTGGTAATACGTCAAACTATCTTACAATTAAAAACTCCTGATCACATGCGCGGAAGGGTTGCTGCGGTAAATTCTATTTTTGTAGGTTCTTCCAATGAACTTGGTGCCTTTGAAAGCGGATTGACAGCAAAGCTAATGGGAACGGTGACTTCGGTAGTTTTTGGCGGTACAATGACGTTAATTATTGTTGTTTTTACTGGATTTGCTTCCCCAACATTTAGAAAATTAGACTTGCAAAAAGACATCGATGAAAACGATCAGTAATTGGAATTTCCACGCTTTAAAATCAAAAACAGTTGCGCTTTTTAAACAAGGTTTAACACCAAAAGAATTGACGCAAAGCATTCTCGTTTCGGCATTATTCTCTATTATTCCAATTTTAGGAGTCAGTACTTTTTTATTAACGGTGCTTTCATTAAAAAGAAAATTGAATTTACCAATAATGATTGCTATTAGTTATTTAGCGTGGCCTTTACAAATTCTAATGATTATACCATTTATAAATATTGGAGAATTTATTTTTTCAGTTCCTCAATCCCATCATTCCGTTGAGGAAATAATCGCTTCTTTTCAGAATAGTTTTTTTGGAACACTTTCCCAACTTTCTTTTGAATTGCTTTGTGGTTTTGGAGGATGGCTGCTAACGGCAGTTCCCTTTTTTATCGTGATTTATTTGGTTTCAAACTTCTTAATTTCAAAATTTTCTCCATCAAAAACGCCGTAGGTAAAATAACCAATCCAATCGCCTAAATTCACATATTCAGAGTTTTCTCCCACAGTAATTTTCATAGGTAAATGACGGTGACCAAAAACCAAATAATTGTAGTGTTTTGTTTCTAATTTTCTTTTGGAATAAAGCACCAACCATTCGTTTTCTTCTCCCAAAAATTTTACATCTTCATCACCAGAAATCAGTTTGTTTTTTACAGATAAATATTGACCTAATTTAATACCAATATCAGGGTGGATCCATCGAAATATAGCTTTTGAAAAGGAATTGGTAAAAACACGTTTCATTCTTTTATAGCCTTTATCGCCGGGTCCTTTTCCGTCGCCATGACCAATTAGGAAAGTTTTATGGTTAAAAGTAAATTCTTTATTATCGCGGTAAACAGGAATATTAAGCTCCTTTTCAAAGTAGTCGCTCATCCATAAATCATGGTTTCCAACAAAGAAATAAATTGGGATGCCGCTGTCGCGAATTTCGGCTAGTTTACCTAAAACACGAACAAATCCTTTGGGCACAACCGTCTTATATTCAAACCAAAAATCGAATAAATCGCCTAATAAAAAAATCGCTTCCGCATCCCCTTTAATTTCGTCAAGCCACGTCACAAATTTTTGTTCTCTAGGAAAACTCAATTCAGATGTTGGCGCACCAAAATGTTGGTCGGACGCAAAGTAGATTTTTTTATTTGAAGGTAGTTGCATGTTGGTTATTTGAAATCAAAGATATAAAATGCTAAACAAATAGGGATATTTTTATTTCAATTCATAAACATTGTTGTCTTTTTTCACGTCGGCCATAAAGCCACTCGCATCAATTGTGATTTTTTTAATGTTGGCTTTATTAGTTGGAATTTTAAATTGATAGTTAGGATTTCCCCAAGCCCAATCGTTCAAAATCGTTCTTTTCATCGCAGGATTTGAATTGTCTTTTACAAAACTCATCATTCGCAAAGGCACATAAAATGCTTCTTTCGATCCATCTAAATATTCTACCTCAAGATCTATTGGCATTGGCATTCTACCTATTCTTTCTAGATTTACTATTGTAGCATCACCCTCTTCATTCACCGATTTTATACCGTAATCAATGGTATTTGTAGTCAGCGTCCAATCGGTTAAATACCAATCCAATTCTGCCCCCGAAACTCGTTCTGCAGTTCTTTTGATATCATTTGGTGTTGGATGTTTGAACTTGAATTCGGAATAATAACGCTTCAATGTTTTATATAAATTTTCTTTTCCGATGAGGTATTGAAGTTGTGCCAAGAAAACTTCGCCTTTACTATAGGAAGTAATGCTGTAAACTCTATTTTCGTCAAATCGATCAGCATGAGTTCCTTGCGGTTGTTCTTTGCCAGAGTTGGCCATATTCATATAACTTTTATAGCTTCCTTCAAATGGGTTATCCGATTTCTTTTCAGCCAATTCATTCATTCCTAAATCTTCTATAAATGAAGTAAATCCTTCGTCCATCCATCCGTGTTTGCTTTCATTTGAAGCCAATATGTGTTGGAACCACGAGTGTCCTATTTCATGCGCAATAACGCCAAGAAGTCCGTCAAATGTGCCTTCACCTAAAATTAAAGTACACATTGCATATTCCATTCCGCCATCGCCACCTTGAATTACAGAATATTGTTCGTAAGGATATTTCCCTACGGTAGCATTATAAAACTGCATCAATTCAACTGTTTTAGATTGCACTTTTTTCCAGTTTTCAATAATTTTCGGATTGTTTTTATATAAAAAATGAAGTGTTGCACCATTAGGAACTTGCGCTATATCGTGAAGATAATTTTTATCGGCGGCCCAAGTAAAATCGTGTACGTTTGGCGCAATAAAATGCCAAGTTAGTGCTTTCGTTTTCTTTGGGTAAACCACATTTATTCCGGCATCTTGATAGCCGTGACCCATTTCGTTTTTGTTTTGCAAATAACCGGAACCCCCTATAACATAGTCTTTATCAATGGTAATTTTTACATCAAAATTTCCCCAAACGCCGTGAAATTCTCTAGCAATGTAAGGGTCTGCGTGCCATCCTTCAAAATCAAATTCGGCAATTTTTGGATACCATTGTGCCATCGAAAGTTCTACGCCTTCTTTATTATTTCGACCCGAACGACGAATTTGAACAGGAACTTGCCCGTCAAAATCTAAAGTTAAAGTTGTTTTTTGTCCTGGCAAAAGGGCTTTCACCAACGTAACCTCTAGAATGGTTTCCACTTCTTTTGCAACGGCAGCAACACCATCTTGTTTAAAATTGGAAACATGTAAAAATCCAATTTCATTTGGTTTTAAACTTTTTATTCTACTTTCTTTTACTTCTTTATCACCCACTTTAACTTTGGTCACCATTCTAGCATCAGGATCTTTGATATTTTGTAATCTCATATCCATTTCGCTTCCGGGTTGAAAAGCATTATTGAACAAATGATAATATACTTTTTTTAGAGTATCATTTGAATTATTGGTGTAAACTAATTCTTGTTTTCCTTTATATAAAAAGGTTTTTACATCGATGGAAACTTCCATTTTGTAATCTACCTTTTGTTGCCAATAGTTAGTATTTTGAGAAACAACATTCCCAATGTTCATAATAATTAGGGAAAGCACAAAGAATTTTTTCATAAGGGAAGAAAGGTATTACTATTAAAAAATAAGCTTGCCGAAATATATAAAATTCCTGCAAGCTTATTGGTAAGTTGAATTATTTTTTATCCTTTTATTTTTACTGGAGCTGGTTTTTTAGCTAATTTTTCAGCCATAACCATAGCATTATAGGCGTTTACCATTTTTCCGGATTGTGATAATTGTGAAAATGGACGATTATTACTTGGATCACCTCCAATAGTAACTTCAGTAGTAATTGCCGTTCCAGAATCCATCAAAATGTGCTTTACTTGTTTAGCAGTTAACGTTGGATAATAAGAACGAATTAACGCTGCAACTCCAGCAACATTAGGCGAAGCCATTGATGTTCCTTGTAAAAATTGGTACGTATTATTAGGTGTAGAAGCATATATTTTAACTCCAGGTGCAAAAACATCAACATTTAATTTTCCGTAATTAGAGAAATCAGCAACTACATTAGTTCCATATTCATAATTTAAGGCACCAACAGTAATCATATTGTCTGCAAACTCTGTTACTTTATCGTCAGAATCGTTTGGAAAATTATCTTCTTTATCGATATCTTTTGCGTCGTTTCCTGCGGCGTGAACTATCAATACATCTTTAGATTCAGCATATTTAATTGCATCGTAAACCCATTGTTTATGAGGAGAAAATGCTTTCCCGAAACTTCCGTTTATCACTTTTGCACCGTTATCAACTGCATAACGAATTCCTAGTGCAATATCTTTATCGTACTCGTCTCCATCAGGAACCGCACGAACAGTAAGAATTTGAACATTATTGGCAATTCCGTCACCACCAATTTTGTTGTTTCTAACTTGTGCTACAATACCAGCAACGTGCGTTCCGTGAAGAATTTCTTCTTTGTCTGGCCCCATAACATTATTGTCACCATATTTGGTATCTTTAATATCATCAGGATTATCACCCACTACTTTTCTGTAATTGGTTTTTAAATTTTCACCGCTTTGAACTTTAATGTAAGATTCCAATTCTTTCTCAATTTCTTTTTTCAAATCGGCAACGCTTAATCCGTAAGAAAGCATTTGTTTCATTATAGTAACACTTTGAACCACTTCAGGATCAGTAGAACCTATAGCATCTAATTCTTCAGCGGTATAAGTCGGTTTTCCCAATAATTTTGCTAGTGTTTCATCCGCTTTTTTAGTTCCATTTAAAGCAAGTTCAATTTGAAATTTCGTTTGATTTGCTTCTTCAATTTTACCGTCATTAATCGCTTTTGCTTTTAAATAAGTAGCTTCATCAACTAATTTTTTGTTATTGATAATTCTCTCGTATTCGTAATTTTCTTTGGTACAATTTCCTAAGAAATTCCATCCGTGAACGTCATCTACATAGCCGTTTTTATCGTCATCAATTTTATTTCCTGGTATCTCATTTTTATTTGTCCAAATCACCGATTTCAAATCCTCATGCTCAATATCTACGCCCGAATCTACAATTCCTACAATAACTGGAGCGGATGTTTTTCCTTTTAATAATTCAGAATAAACTTTATCAACGCTCATTCCAGGAATACTGTCTTTTACTAAATCGAGATGGCTCCATCTTTTAAGCTCGTTTTCAGTTAATGCTCCATTTTTTGCAACAGCAACTTTTTCAGTCGATTGCGCATTTGCTGAAAGCGACAAAGTTAATGCGGCAATTAGCGATAAATAAGTTAATTTAATTAATTTCATGTTGGTTTTGTTAAAATTACGTTTCAAAAATACTTTAAGATATTCGATTTCACAATATTGATTAACACTATTTTAAGATGTCATTACAGGAAAACACCTCTTTTAATCGAACCCCTTTTTCTGTTTTTTCAACAGTAATTATTTCATTATGTGCATCGTGTTCTAAAAATAAATAGTAATTGTTATCTGCGGCAGCGTTCATAAACTTAGCCTTTTCGCCCAATGTTAAAAGCGGCCTGGTGTCATATCCCATTACATATGGAATTGGAATATGTCCGGCAGTAGCCAATAAATCAGCGCAGAAAACAATCGTTTTATCTTGGAATTTAATGTGAGGGAGCATCTGTTTTTCAGTATGACCATCGGCAAAGAAAATGCCAAATCCAAGTTCTGATTTTTCAAGAAAATCGCCTTCCGATTTTTGAATAAAATTTAATTGACCGCTTTCTTGAATTGGGATGATATTTTCATGTAAGAACGACGCTTTTTCTCTAGAATTTGGCTTTGTAGCCCATTCCCAATGATTTTCATTAGTCCAATATTTTGCATTTTTAAATGCAATTTCATAACCCGTTTTGTCGGAATTCCAATTAACACTTCCGCCACAATGATCAAAATGCAAGTGCGTCATAAAAACATCGGTAATATCATCTCGGTGAAATCCATATTTTGCTAATGATTTATCTATAGAATGAGTTCCCCAAAGGGAATAATAGCTGAAAAATTTCTCCGATTGTTTGTTTCCCATTCCAGTATCAATCAAAATTAAGCGATTGCCCTCTTCAATTAGCAAACACCTTGCGGCAATATCAATTAGGTTGTTTTCATCAGCGGGATTGGTTTTATTCCAAAGTGTTTTCGGAACAACGCCAAACATGGCACCTCCATCCAACTTAAAATTTCCAGATTCAATGGGATATAATTTCATGATTTAAATACATTAGTTTATTTTGTGTTGCAATTTATGAAATATCAATGGCTTTATTCCGAAGAAAATTCAATTTTTATATAAAAAAATTCGTTAAAAAGTATTGAAGTAATTGGAGAAAAACATTTTAATGTAATATCTTTGCCCTTTATTTAGACAAAATCAAAATAAGGAATTTTCCTAGAGTTTAATTTTCAAAATAAATCAATAAATGATACAAGTTTCAGATACAGCTAGTAAAAAAATTGTCGACATGATGAAAGACGATGGTTTTGACGCAACCGTTGATTATGTTCGTGTTGGTGTTAAAAGTGGGGGTTGTTCAGGATTGTCCTATGAATTAAAATTTGACAAACAAATTGGAGAAACCGATAAAGTTTTTGAAGTAAATAATGTTCGAATTGCAGTAGAAAAAAAATCGTTCTTGTATTTAGCAGGAACCATTTTAGAATTTTCAGGCGGTTTAAACGGTAAAGGATTTGTTTTTAATAATCCAAATGCAAGTAGAACTTGTGGTTGCGGGGAATCTTTCTCACTATAAATAGTTAAAATAAATGAGTAAATATACGGAAGACGATTTAAAAATCGAACTCGAAAACAAAGAATACGAATACGGATTTTATACTGATTTACAATCGGAAACATTTCCAATTGGCTTAAATGAAGACATTGTTCGTGCTATTTCCCTCAAAAAAGAAGAGCCTGAGTGGATGACCGATTGGAGAATTGAATCTTTCCGCGCTTGGCAAGAAATGATAGAGCCTGAATGGGCGAATGTTCATTACACCAAACCTGATTTTCAAGCCATTTCCTATTATTCTGCTCCCAAAGCAGTAGATCCTAATAAAACTTTGGACGATGTAGATCCTGAACTTTTAGAAATGTATAAAAAGTTAGGAATCTCTGTTGACGAACAAAAAATGATGAATAATGTGGCAATGGACATTGTAGTTGACTCTGTTTCTGTTGCAACAACATTCAAAAAAACACTGGCTGAAAAAGGAATCATTTTCATGAGTATCTCTGAGGCAATTCGAGAATATCCAGAATTAGTTCGTAAATATCTTGGAACGGTTGTTCCTCAAAAAGACAATTTTTATGCCGCATTAAATTCGGCTGTTTTCTCGGACGGGTCGTTTTGTTATATTCCAAAAGGAGTTCGTTGCCCAATGGAACTTTCAACCTATTTCCGAATCAATCAAGCAGGAACGGGACAATTTGAAAGAACATTGTTAATAGCAGACGAAGGAAGTTATGTTTCGTATCTTGAAGGCTGTACCGCGCCAAGTCGTGATGAAAATCAATTGCATGCGGCTGTTGTAGAATTGATAGCAATGGAAGATGCCGAAATAAAATATTCTACCGTTCAAAACTGGTATCCAGGAAACAAAGAAGGAGTTGGAGGGGTATTCAATTTTGTTACCAAAAGAGGGATTTGTGAGAAAAACGCAAAAATTTCTTGGACACAAGTTGAAACAGGATCTGCGGTAACTTGGAAATATCCTTCTGTGGTTCTAAAAGGCGATAATTCGGTTGGAGAATTTTATTCGATTGCCGTGACTAATAATTTCCAACAAGCCGATACAGGAACAAAAATGATTCATATCGGGAAAAACACCAAATCGACCATTATTTCTAAAGGAATTTCAGCGGGAAAATCACAAAACAGTTACAGAGGTTTGGTGAAAATTGGTTCTGGCGCAGACAATGCAAGGAATTTCTCACAATGTGATTCCTTATTAATGGGAAATAATTGTGGCGCACACACCTTTCCGTACATCGAAAGTAAAAACACCTCTGCCAAAATAGAACACGAAGCGACAACGAGTAAAATAGGTGAAGACCAAGTTTTTTATTGCAACCAACGTGGAATTCCTACCGAAAAAGCCATCGCTTTAATCGTAAACGGTTTCAGTAAAGAAGTTTTGAATAAGTTGCCAATGGAATTTGCCGTTGAAGCGCAGAAGTTGTTAGAAATTAGTTTGGAAGGAAGTGTTGGTTAAGGATAATTTGAAAATTTTTTAATTTGAAAATTTGTAAATGTAGAACAGAGAAAATATTATTGTAACCTTAACTTTTAAGTTTGCTCTTGAAATTATTAAATATTGTGAGAGCTTGCAAGACATTAAAAAATTTGTGGTTGCAAATCAATTATTAAAATCTGGAACTTCAATTGGCGCAAATATTAGAGAAGCTCAAAATGCTGAAAGTAAAGCTGATTTTATTCATAAATTCAAAATTTCAGCTAAAGAAATTGAAGAAACAATTTACTGGTTAGAACTTTGTAAATTTTCAAATAATTATCCAAATGTAGACGAATTATTAGAACAAATAAACAACATATCAAGAATTGCAAATAAAATAATAATCACATCAAAACAAAAATAATGTGAAACTAGAAAACAGATATTTTAAAAATTAACGAATTCTTTTTTAATTATCTAATTTCTAAATTTCCAAATTTCTAAATTAATTATGTTATCAATAAAAAATTTACACGCCTCTATTGGCGATAAAGAAATCTTAAAAGGAATCAACCTTGAAGTGAAAGCTGGAGAAATCCACGCAATAATGGGCCCAAACGGTGCAGGAAAAAGCACCCTTGCATCTATTATTGCTGGAAATGGGAATTACGAAGTTACTGAAGGAGAAATTTCATTAGACGGTGAAGACCTTTCGGAATTAGCCCCTGAAGAAAGAGCCCATAAAGGCGTTTTTCTTTCCTTTCAATATCCTGTGGAAATTCCAGGAGTTTCGGTAACCAACTTTATTAGAACGGCCATCAACGAAACCCGAAAAGCAAATAAATTAGAGGAAATGCCGGCCAATGAAATGCTGAAAGTCATTCGTGAGAAATCGGAATTATTGGAAATTGACCGTAAATTTTTGTCACGTTCTTTAAATGAAGGATTTTCTGGAGGCGAGAAAAAACGAAACGAAATTTTCCAAATGGCAATGTTAGAACCGAAATTAGCCATTCTTGATGAAACCGATTCAGGATTGGATATCGATGCACTTCGAATTGTTGCCAATGGTGTAAATAAATTGAAAAGCGATAAAAATGCAATCATTGTAATTACACATTACCAAAGGCTTTTGGATTATATTGTTCCGGATTTTGTTCACGTTTTATACAATGGAAAAATAGTGAAATCTGGGGATGCTTCATTGGCATTAGAATTAGAAGAAAAAGGGTACGACTGGATTAAAAATGAACAAGAAGCATAAAATTTGTTTAAAGTTTAAAGTTTAAAGTTGCCGGCGAAACAACTTTAAACTTTTAAACCTTAAACTTTAAACAATAAATAAAATGGAATTAAAAGAAAAATTACTGTCGTCTTTTATGGCTTTTGAAGAACAAATTGATGTAAATTCTGATTTACATGAGGTGCGTACTTCGGCAATAAAAAACTTTGAAAATAAAGGGTTCCCTACTAAAAAAGAGGAATCTTGGAAATATACATCACTAAATTCAATTTTAAAAAACGATTTTTCTGTATTTCCAAAAAACGAAAATATATTAGAATTTGCCGATTTAAAAAAATACTTTTTACATGAAATTGACACTTATAAACTCGTTTTTATTGATGGTGTTTTCAGTTCATTTTTATCGGCAACAACACACGACGGACTAGATATTTGCTTAATGTCATCCGCTTTAAACAAGCCGAAATACAAAATGGTAATTGACAATTATTTCAATAAAATTGCCAATTTAGACGAAAGTTTAACGTCATTAAATACCGCTTTCGCCAATGAGGGCGGGTATATCAATATTCCAAAAAGCAAAGTCGTAGACAAGCCAATTGAAATTATGTATTTCTCCACAGGAAGCGAAGCGGCACTTTTGGTTCAACCAAGAAACTTGATTGTTGTGGGTGAAAATTCTCACGTACAAATTATCGAAAGACATCAAAGTTTGAATGAATCCCGAATGGAGTCGGGACCCGGTTTAACCAATTCTGTAACCGAGATTTTTGCGCAAAAAAGAGCCATTGTTGATTATTATAAAATCCAAAATGACAACCTTGAGGCCAACCTAATTGACAACACTTATGTTTCTCAAAAACAAGAAACCAATGTTTCGGTTAACACCTTTTCATTTGGCGGGAACTTGACGAGAAACAACTTGAATTTTTATCATTTTGGAGAACGAATTGTAAGTAATTTGAATGGAATTACCATCATTGGCGACAAGCAACACGTTGATCATTATACATTAGTACAACACTCGACGCCAAATTGCGAAAGCCACCAAGATTATAAAGGCATCTTTTCAGATCGTTCGACAGGCGTTTTTAATGGTAAAATTTATGTGGAAAGAGAAGCTCAAAAAACCAATGCTTTCCAAAAAAGCAACAATATTTTATTGAGTGATAAAGCAACAATAAATGCCAAACCACAATTGGAGATTTTTGCCGATGATGTGAAATGTTCTCACGGTTGCACCATTGGTCAACTAGATGAAACAGCAATGTTTTATATGCAACAACGTGGAATCCCTAAGAAAGAAGCCAAAGCATTATTGATGTATGCGTTTTCAAATGCAGTAATTGAAAGCATCAAAATCCCTGAATTAAAACAAAGAATCACCAAAATTATAGCTACACGATTGGGTGTAAAAATGGGATTTGATTTGTAGTTATTTAATGTCTTTTGACTTTAATAATAAAAAATAAAATAAATGTTAGACCTTCAAAAAATCAGAGCCGATTTTCCTATTCTTTCTCAAAAGGTAAATGGGAAACCATTAGTCTATTTTGACAATGGCGCTACTTCACAAAAACCGCAGGTGGTGATTGATGCTATTTCAAAATATTACCAGGAAATTAATGCCAATATTCACCGAGGTGTTCATACGTTGAGTCAATTGGCGACAGATGCTTACGAGGTTTCAAGAGGGAAAATCCAACAACATATTAATGCAAAATTTGCTCATGAAGTGCTTTTTACTTCTGGAACAACGCACGGAATTAACTTGGTTGCCAATGGTTTTGCATCAATTTTAAAATCGGGTGATGAGGTTTTGGTTTCGGCACTGGAACACCATTCTAATATTGTCCCTTGGCAAATGTTGAGTGAAAAAACGGGAGCTATTTTGCGAGTGATTCCAATGGATGAGAAGGGCGAATTGATAATGGCAGAATTCGATAAATTACTTTCCAATAAAACAAAAATTGTAACTGTAAACCATATTTCGAATGCATTAGGAACGGTTAATCCTATTAAATATATGATTGATAAAGCCCATGAATTTGGAGCTGCAATTTTGATTGATGGCGCACAAGCCGTACCGCATTTGAAACCAGATGTTCAAGAATTAGATTGTGATTTTTATGTTTTTTCGGGACATAAAATATGTGGACCAACGGGGACAGGAATTTTATATGGAAAAGAAGCGTGGTTGAACAAATTACCGCCGTATCAAGGGGGCGGCGAAATGATAAAGGAAGTAACATTCGAGAAAACAACCTATGCCGAATTACCTCATAAATTTGAAGCCGGAACACCAAATATTGCAGGAGGAATTGTACTTGGAACGGCTGTTGATTATATGAATCAAGTAGGTTTTGAAAACATCCAAATTCAAGAAAAAGAATTGTTAGACTATGGTACCAAGAGACTTTTAGAAATTGAAGGATTAAAAATTTATGGTACTGCCAAAGAAAAAACGTCTGTAATTTCGTTTAATATCGAAGGGATCCATCCGTATGATATTGGAACTATAATTGACAAATTAGGAATAGCGGTTAGAACAGGCCATCATTGTGCGCAACCGATCATGGATTTTTTCAAAATTCCGGGAACGATTCGTGCCTCGTTTGCATTTTATAATTCCAAAGAAGAAATTGATATCTTTGTAGAAGGAGTTAAAAGAGCAAAATTAATGTTATCGTAAATAAATTTATATGAGAATTTTATCTTTATTATCAGTATTATTATTTGTTTTGGGAAGTTGCAGTAGCCAGAAAAAAGCAATTTCAAACAATGATAAAATGAAAGACATCGAAATACAATATGAAGCAAATACTAGAGGGTTTTATCAAAAATTGGTATTAAAGAACGCAACAATTTCTTCAACAAAAGATAGAAACGGTATTGAAAATCCAATTGTTCAGAAAGTTTCTCAAGTTGATTGGAACGTAATTATGCAAGAAATAAATAAAGTTGATTTTGAAAATATACCAAATTTGAAAGCGCCAACCGAAAAGCGATTTTATGATGGCGCAGCAATTGCCAATTTAAAGATAATATATAATGGAAAAACGTATCAAACTTCCGATTTTGATCATGGGTTTCCACCAATGGAAATAAAAAGAGTAGTTGAAATTGTAAATTTATTATTTAAACCAGAAGAATGACAATAAAAGCAATACAAGACGAAATTGTAGAGGAATTTTCCCTGTTTGACGATTGGATGGAGCGCTACGAATACATTATTGAATTAGGAAAAAAGTTGCCTTTAATAAAAGAAGAATTTAAAACGGAAGACAATATTATCAAGGGCTGTCAATCGAAAGTATGGCTAAAAGGAGATCAAAATGATTCTGTAATTGTTTTTACTGCCGATAGCGATGCAATTTTAACCAAAGGGATTATTGCCATTTTAATTCGTACTTTTTCCAATCAAAAAGCAGCCGATATTTTAGCTGCCGACTTGGATTTTATAGACGAAATAGGATTGAAAGAACATTTGTCACCAACGCGTGCTAACGGATTGGTTTCGATGATAAAAAACATTAAAATGTATGCCTTGGCATTTGACGCAAAAAATTAAATGACCTTAATTGCCTTATATGGTGAAAAATAAAAATAAAAAAACATGGAAGAATTTAACGACACAATAAACTTAGGGGATAACGTAGTAAAAAAATTAAAGGGTATTTATGATCCTGAAATCCCAGTTGATATTTATGAGTTAGGACTTATCTACGATGTGATGATCAATGAAGACAATGAAGTTAAAATATTAATGACATTAACTTCGCCAAATTGTCCAGTTGCTGAATCTTTGCCTCGCGAAGTGGAGGAAAAAGTGCAAACCATTGATGCCGTTAAATCGTGTGAAGTAGAAATCACATTTGACCCGCCATGGAGCAAAGATTTAATGAGCGAGGAAGCTAAATTAGAATTGGGGATGCTTTAAAATTTGTTTAAAGTTTAAGGTTTAAGGTTGAGTAACTTTAAACCTTAAACTTTATAAACTATTAATAATGGATGAAATCATAAATAAAGTTGCCAATAGTTCGCTGGAAGTTTTTGATTTGGAAGAGTATTATCCAATGGGAATTCGCGTGCAAATTGACATCTCACAGTGGCTTTCCGATGGATTTATTTTGAAAGAAAAAGAGTTTCGGGAGCATTTAAAACAGCACGATTGGACCAAATATCAAGATCATTTTGTTGCTGTTTTTTGTAGCACCGAAGCCATAGTTCCTACTTGGGCGTCCATTTTAGTCACAGTTCATTTAGCACCTTTTGCAAAAAAAATTATTGAGGGGAATTTACAAGATTTGGAGACTTTATTGTACCAAGAAATCCTTCCAAAAATTGATTATTCCAAATATGAAAATAAGTCGGTAATTATAAAAGGGTGTTCTAAGAAACCCGTTCCAATTAGCGCTTATGTTGCCGTTGCTCAATTTTTACAACCCTACGCAAAAAGCATAATGTATGGAGAAGCTTGTTCGGCAGTTCCCTTGTACAAGAAAAAGTAACCATTAATCTTCTTCTTTTTCGATTGCGTCTTTAAAATCGGGATACAGGAATTTATTATAGGGGAATCTTGAAATGTGAATTTCTCGAACGGCTTCATAAACACGTTCTCTAAATTCTTCAAAATTTTCTTTGTTAGTAGCCGAAATAAAAATTGCTTTTTCCTTTCCTACATTGTTCATCCAGGTGGTTTTCCATTCTTCTAAAGTGAAATGCTTTTTGGTTTTTTCGGTGATTAAATCGTCTTCATCAATAGTTAAATGTTTGAAAGCATCAATTTTATTAAACACCATTATGGTCGTTTTATTATTGCTTTTTATGTCTGCCAATGTTTGGTTTACCGATTCAATATGGTCTTCAAAATCAGGATGAGAAATATCTACGACATGTAAAAGCAAGTCGGCTTCCCGAACTTCATCAAGGGTGCTTTTGAAAGAATCTACTAATTGAGTTGGCAGTTTTCGAATAAATCCAACGGTGTCCGAAAGCAAAAAGGGCAAGTTTTTTATCACCACTTTTCTAACCGTGGTGTCTAATGTTGCAAACAATTTATTTTCTACAAATACATCACTTTTTCCAACCGCATTCATCAAAGTGGACTTTCCTACATTGGTATAACCAACTAAAGCGACACGAACCATTGCGCCTCGATTTCCTCGTTGCACCCCCATTTGCTTGTCGATAGTTTTTATTTTTTCTTTAAGTAAAGCAATTCTATCTCTAACAATTCGTCGGTCGGTTTCAATTTCAGTTTCTCCAGGCCCACGCATTCCAATTCCTCCTTTTTGACGTTCCAAGTGCGTCCACATTCCTGATAATCTCGGAAGTAAATATTGACATTGTGCCAATTCTACTTGCGTTCTTGCGTAAGAAGTTTCCGCTCTTTGGGCAAATATATCTAAGATGAGGTGTGTTCTATCAAGTATTTTACAATCTATAATTTTTGAAATATTTTTTTGTTGCGATGGTGATAATTCATCATCAAAAATAACGGTAGAAATGTTATTTTCAATAACATAATGATTGATTTCTTCCATTTTTCCCGTTCCAACAAATGTTTTTGGGTTGGGACGCTCCATTTTTTGTGAAAATCTTTTAACGACTTCACCGCCAGCTGTATAAGTTAAAAAATCTAACTCATCAAGGTACTCATTTAATTTTTCTTCGTCCTGTTTTTGAGTAATAATACCGATAATAACGGTTTTTTCTATCTTTTTAGTTTCTTTTTCTAGCATATTAAAATATATGCTACAAAGCTACTTTATTTGCATGAAAAATCTAGATTAACTGACTTATAATTAATAAATTTTAAAATTCATTAGTTAAAAATGTAATTTAACGCTATTTTTTAATTTTTTTTGTTAAATTTGAAATCTAAATTAAAAACCAAATTCCAGAATATAATCTTAAATTTTCATTTTATGAAAAAAATTACACTTTTATTAATTACACTTTTATTTTCATTTACTGGTTTTTCACAAGCCTTATTGCAAGGATTTGAAACCCCTACAACTGCATTTGGAATTCCGGCAAACTGGGCTAGATTTCAGAGTGGAGCAGCAGGAGAAATTTGGTATACCGACGGAACCGCTCCTCGAACAGGAACTAAACACGCGATGTTACTGGGAGAAAATCTTGGAGTAGGTAATTCAGCAAAATATTATTTAGCCTCTCCTTTGGTAACGATTCCACTGAACGGTCAATTGCGTTTTTGGGTAAAAACAAGCCAACAAGGAGATCAAGGTGGGGTATTTAAAATCAAAGTTGCTTCTGGAGCTTCTGCCGCAAATCAAACAACAGAAGCGGCCTATACCACAACGCTACAAGCGTATTCAGAATCTCAGTTAAGTACGAATGTTGCACCAGCGCCAATTGTTTATGAAGAACAAGTGGTTGATTTTCCGTCTGCAACTTTCCCGGCTGGAACCCAAGTCTATATTGCTTTTGTTTCAGAGATTACGCAAACCTCGCCTTTCCAAGGGGATGATTTGTTTTTAGATGATGTTTTGGTAGTTTCAAGATGTTTAGAACCAAATACTTTAGCTGCTGGAACTGTAACGTCATCAAGTGCAGTTTTAAGCTGGGCCAATCCAAATCCATTAATAGGAGCTGGATTAAACACTTGCAATCAATGGGAAATTGAAATTATTCCTGCTACTCAATTAGCACCAATAGGATCTGGAATTATTGTAAACACAAATCCTTATACCGCTACCACGTTAACCGTAGCGCCTTTTGCTCCTTTGTTACCATTAACTCAATATAAATATTATGTAAGATCCATATGTGCTTTTTCTGGCAGTATTTGGACAGGTCCCTTCCCCTTTACAACAGCCCCTGGGCCTGCAGTTTGCGGAGGAAATTATGTTGACGTTGG
>CAIJFC010000113.1 GCA_903819815.1 uncultured Bacteroidota bacterium | reverse complement strand
TGTTTATAATGCCGACTCGAAAAAAGCAGTATGGACTACCTATGATATAAATTTGGACCCTTGGACGAAAATGTACTTGGGAGAAAATCCGAAAGACGCTAGTGAATTAAATAAAAACCCGTTGTTTAGCAAATATAAATCCGGATTTACCTATTCAGTTGAGGCCAATGTTATCGATTTAGGCGAACCTACCATTTCGTTTTTACAGGATAGTATTGCGGGGTCTCAACATTATTATAAGATAAAAATTAAGCCAAATCGACCAGTAAATCGATACGATGTTTTTGCAAATGAAAAAATGACATTCTATAATTTAAAAGCCAATGGAGCAACAGCTTTAGATCAAAAAGGAAGTTTGTATGAACGAAAAGGGAAGAAATTAGTTAGTTATTATGTAGTTGATAATGAGCCGTTGGAATTGCAATTTTCTATTCCTATAACCGATGTTTTCGATATGGATTTAATGGAAAGTTCTTTTGATTTAGTGAGTAATCCAAAATTCAGAATTGCCAAAAGATTGCCTTGGATGATGCCAATGCCTTTTGTATTAAACGATGCGGTGGTAATCCAAAAGAAAATTGTTCCATCAAATGGGATTCGAAAATCCGAAAATTTAAAATCTAGAAAATGGACTCCAAAAGACAGTTTGACGATTAACATTGATACTTTAATAACAAAATAAATATAAGCCATGGACATTTCAATATTACAAGCCAAAATACATGAATTTAGAGGACAGAAAGTAATTTTAGATTTTGATTTAGCCCTTCTTTATAAAGTGGAGACTAGAGTTTTGAATCAAGCTGTTAAAAGAAATTCACAAAGATTCCCAGAGGATTTTATGTTTCAATTGACTTTAGAAGAGTTTGAATATATGTCATCACAATTTGTGATGAGATCCCCGTCTAAAAGACCTAAAACCGCATTGCCATTTGCTTTTACTGAACAAGGAATTGCAATGTTGAGTGGAATTTTAAATTCAGATATTGCAATTAATGTTAATATTGCTATTATGAGAACCTTTGTTATGATAAGAAAATTTGCAATAGAACACAAAGAATTTAATTCTAAATTATTAGAAATAGAAAGTAAATATGACAAGCAATTTAGTGATATCTATGAAGCATTAAATTTTCTAATAAAAAGAGATGAATCTCAAACAGTCCAAAAAGTACGAAAACAAATTGGTTACAAAAAATAATAATGACAAATATTAGCCTACTTGGTTGCGGTTGGTTAGGACTTCCATTGGCGAAAGCTTTAATAGGGAATGGGTTTTTAGTTAATGGATCAACGACTTCAACAGATAAATTAGCGTTACTAGAAAACGCTGGAATAACTCCTTTTTTGATTGAAATAGGGGAAAATGAAATCAATGGAAATGTAGTTGAATTCTTAGAGGAAAGTCGGATTTTAATAATCAATATTCCGCCTAAATTAAGAGGGAATTCCACTGAAAATTTTGTTTCTAAAATAGAAACCTTCCTTCCATTTATTGAAAAATCGGGAATTAAAAAAGTACTTTTCGTGAGTTCTACTTCTGTTTTTTCTGATGAAGACAAAGTTGTAACTGAAGAAACCCTCCCAAATCCGAATACTGAAAGTGGCAAACAGCTGCTTCAATGTGAGAAACTATTGCAAGATAATTCTCATTTTGAAACCACAATTCTCCGTTTTGGAGGGCTCATTGGCGAAGACCGAAATCCCATTCATTTTTTAGCCGGGAGAAGTAATATTGAAAATCCAGATGCGCCAATTAATTTGATTCACCAAGAAGATTGCATCGGGATTATTTTAAAAATTATAGACCGTAATTGTTGGGGAGAAACGTTCAATGCTGTTGCCCCTTTTCATCCAAATCGGGAAGAGTATTATTCGCAAAAAGCCAAAGAAAATAAATTGGAACTGCCTATCTTTGACCATTCAAAACCGTCCAACGGGAAAACCATTTTATCCTATAAATTAGAATACGTTTTGAAATACCAATTCATAAAAGGAAGTTTATAATTGATACCAAAATTAAAATCTATAATTCAGTTGAAAATCGCCTCAGTTGGATTGCCCATTTTGGCACTTTGCTGGGTAAGCTTTTTTTGGGGCACCACTTGGATTGCTTCCAAAGAAGGGGTGAAATACATGCCCGCGTTACAACTTGCCGCTATTCGCCAATTTTTAGGCGCCACTTTATACTTGTCTTATTTTTTATTTAAGAAAACCCCTTGGCCTAAAGGCAAACAATGGAAAACCATTATCATTTTGAGTATTTTGAATTTTGTTTTAAGCAACGGACTTAGTACTTGGGGAGTAAAATATATCAGTAGTGGTTTGGGCGCAATTATAGGCGCCTTGGTTCCGCTTTGGGTGGTAATTATAAGTCTTTTTAGAGGTGAAAAATTAGTAAAATTGGCTATTGTAGGATTGGTTGTTGGGTTTGCTGGGGTATGTGTAATTTTCTACGAACATTTGACTGATTTCTTGATTTTTGATTTCCGATTTGGAATAATTATATCTATAATTTCTACTTTAACATGGGCTTTTGCGACATTATACACCAAGAAAAAAGCGGCAAGTTTTAATCCTTATTTTAGTTTAGGGATTCAGATGTTTATTTCGAGTATTTTTCTTTTTGCCTATTTAGGAGCGACGGGATCTGCGGTGAGTTTATCTACCATTCCAGTAATTTCATGGGTTTCAATAGGCTATTTGGTAATTTTCGGATCGGCGTTAACCTTCATAGCTTATATCTATGCTTTGCAACATTTGCCTGCCGAAATCAATAGTATTTATGCCTATATCAATCCCATAATTGCAGTTCTTTTAGGAGCTTATATTTTTGGAGAACCGCTGTCATTAGCAATTGCGGTAGGCGGAATAATCACTTTATTCGGACTTTATTTGGTCAATAGATCCTTTCAAAAATCGAAGAACACCTAAAAAAAATCCCATTTTGAAATACAAAATGGGATTTTTAAATTTATATAAAAAGGACTATTACCAAATTTTAACTCGTTTTTCAGGAGTTACAAACATGCCGTCACCTTCTTTGATACCAAATGCTGAATAGAAAGCATCTACGTTTTGAATTGGCACATAAGCACGATACATTCCTGGAGAATGCGGATCTGTTTTCACTTGATTTTTTAATGCTTCATCTCTCATCTTAGATCTCCAAATAGTTGACCAAGAGATGAAAAATCGTTGTTCAGGAGTAAAACCATCAATTAAACCAGGATTTCCATTTTCTTTCAAATACAATTGCAACCCATCGTAAGCCGCATTCACCCCGCCTAAATCTCCAATGTTTTCACCTAATGTAAATTTACCATCTACGTGAGTTCCTGGCAATGGCTCCAATGCAGAATATTGATCAGCAAGCGCTCCTCCAAGTGAAGTAAACTTTGTTAAATCTTCCGCTGTCCACCAGTCAATTAAATTTCCATCAGCGTTGTAAGTTGCCCCTTGATCGTCAAAACCATGAGAAATTTCATGTCCGATTACTCCTCCAATTCCACCGTAATTTACAGCTTCGTCCGCTTGGTAATTGTAAAATGGGGGTTGTAAGATTGCCGCTGGGAATACAATTTCGTTGTAAGATGGGTTGTAATAAGCATTAACCGTTTGAGGTGACATTCCCCATTCTGTTTTATCAACTGGTTTCCCCAATTTTGCTAAGTCTTTCGCCCAACCCCATTTAGAAACATTTTTGATATTTTGAAAATAGCTTCCGCCGTCTTCAGGGCTTTTCACTTCTAAAGCAGAATAATCTTCCCATTTGTCAGGGTAACCTATTTTTATAGTCAATTTATTCAACTTTTCAACCGCTTTTGCTTTTGTTTCAGCAGACATCCAAGTCAAATTATTAATTCTAATTTCATAAGCTCTCATTACGTTTTTGATCATTTTCATTGCTTTAGCTTTAGCTTCAGCTGGGAACATTTTTTCAACGTATAATTTTCCTAAAGCCTCACCAACTGTTCCATTAACTACTTGTAATGCTTTTTCGTGACGAGGTCTTTGTTTCAAAGCACCGGTTAATGTTTTTCCGTAAAACTCCCAGTTTGCAGTTTCAATTGTAGTAGACAATTGGCTTGAAGCCCCTCTTAACAACATCCAACGCATGTAGGCTTTCCAATCGTCCACTTTATTTTCAGTAAATAAAGTTTGTAGAGAAGTCATGTATCTTGGTTGAGTAACGATAATAGTATCCACTTTAGTGATTCCAATTCCTTTGATATAAGAGTTCCAGTCTATTGAAGGAAGCATTTTTTGCAAATCCACAATTGCAGTTGGATTGTATTGTTTTTTACTATCTCTACGTTCCACACGGTCCAATCTTGGTTTAGACATTTGGATTTCTAAAGCAAGAATTTTTTCAGCATCCGCTTTTGCTTGTTCAGGAGATTCATTTAAAAATTGCAACATTTTTGCAACGTGAAGTACATATTTCTCGCGTTTTTCTTTAGAATCCTTATCTTCAGATACGTAGTAATCTCTATCTGGTAATCCTAAACCACCTGGACCAACACTAACTACATTTCGAGTACTATTTTTTTCATCAGCACCAATTCCAACACCAAAAAAACCAACACCTCCGCCCTGAGCTTCCGTTTCCATCATCAGTTTTTGTAAATCTTTGACGTTTTTCACGGCATTAATTTTAGCCAAATAAGGAGTTAATGGTGCAATTCCTTGTTTGTTTCTCGCCAAAGTATCCATTGCGGCTTTGTACATGATAATCGCTTTACCTTGATCGGTAGTTGATTTGTATTTTGGATTTTTTGTTGCCTCTTTTAAAATCGCTAAGGCATCTTTATCGGTATTTTGGCGTAATTCGTCAAAACTTCCCCAACGTGTTTTGTCGGCAGGAATTTCAGTATTTTTCAGCCAAGTTCCATTTACAAACTTGAAAAAATCGTCACCTGGCTTCACCGATTTATCCATAAAAGGGACGTTTATTCCAGGCGTCTTTGTGGCGGTCTCTTTTTGAGCATTTGCAGATAATCCAATCAATGCAGGAATAACGTAAAATAATGTCTTATTTAATCTAAGATTCATAATTAGTTAATATTAAGTTAGACTTCAAAAATATTAATTATTTTTTTAATTAATGTTAAATTCTATCAAATAAATAAGCAGCGTATTTTCTCGATTTTCCTTAAAAATTAAATCAGTATTTTCATAACTTACTATTTTACTTTTGTAAATTTGTAAAAAAATTTAAGATGCTTTCTTTTTTAAAAAAATACAAGTTGTTTTTGACTATTGTAATCGTGCTTTCAGCGATTATTTTAACCTTATTTTATTCGGCATTAAAGCCAAAAAAGTCACTTCCAATTTATAACCCGTCGATGGTAAATCCTGAATTGGTAGATTCTACGGTTCAATATATTAGTAAATACCATGCTATCGCTGATTTTTCATTTACCAATCAAAATGGAAAAATTATAACCCAAAAAGACTACGAAGGTAAAATTTATGTTGCCGATTTTTTCTTTACCACTTGTGGTTCAATATGTCCGAAAATGACGACCAATTTGGTTGAAATTCAAAAAGCAATTATCAACAACCCTAAAGTAATGCTGCTTTCCCACACTGTTTTTCCTGAAACGGACAGCGTTGCTGTTTTAAAAGAATATGCAATTAAAAATGGAGTGATTGATAGTAAATGGAATTTAGTCACTGGCGATAAAAAGCAAATTTACACGATGGCTAGAAAATCGTATTTAGCAGTTAAATTAGGAAAACCCGAAGAACTATATGACATGGTTCATACCGAAAACTTTGTATTGGTTGATTCAAAAAGACGGGTACGAGGATTTTATGATGGAACCAAAAAGGAAGACATCGAACGTTTAATTGAAGATATTAATTTTTTGTGTACCCAATAACTAGATAATTTTTTAAAACCTAAAAATCTCATAAAACTGATAATTATCATTTGATTGAATAATATTATATTTACTTTTGTAATCTAAATTCAATCTAAATAAGGTTTGCGAACTACAATAAATTCTCTCAAAAAAGGCGAAACAGCAATAATCAAAGATTTTGATATTGAAGCTATTCCATTAAAGCTATTGGAAATGGGATGTTTGCCTGGGAATACCGTTCAATTACTTCAAATTGCTCCTTTTGGAGACCCCCTTTATTTAAATATTAATGGCTCACATCTTGCAATTCGCATAGAAACTGCAAATGAAATTGAGGTTGAAATTCTTAAAACCAACTCAAAATGAGCAGTAATAATATAAACGTTGCTTTAATTGGAAATCCAAATACGGGCAAAACTTCTGTTTTTAATGAATTGACCGGATTGAACCAACAAGTGGGAAATTACCCTGGAATTACGGTCGAAAAAAAGATGGGTTTTTGTAAATTAACGTCTAAAATCAAAGCAAATATTCTTGATTTACCTGGAACGTATAGTTTAAATGCCAGTTCTATTGATGAAAATGTGGTTATTGAATTACTGCTAAATAAAAAAGATAAATTATTTCCCGATGTGGCAATTGTAGTTACAGATGTAGAAAATTTAAAACGAAATCTATTGCTTTTCACCCAAATTAAAGACCTTGAAATACCAACTATATTGGTAATAAATATGGCCGATAGAATGAAATTTAAAGGTATTTCAATTGATATTCCCTATTTAGAAGAGCATTTTAAAACCAAAATAGCATTAATTAGCACTAGAAAAGGATACGGAATTGAAAAATTAAAAGAACTAATTATTAATTATAAATCACTATCTATAGTGCCCTGTTTGAATGCTTCAACTATTGATTCTGACTATTTCGAAACGCTACAAAAAACATTTCCCACACAATTGCTATATAAATTGTGGTTGGTAATCACTCAGGATGTAAACTTTTTAAATTTGGAGAGAAATGAAATCCAAAATGCCTATACTAAATCACATTCCGATTTGAAGCGATTACAACAAAAGGAAACCATAAAAAGATATCAATTTATAAATGACATTTTAAAAATTGGGCATAATATAGATTCTTCCATTGCAAAAGATTTCCGAAGTAAATTAGATCGAGTTTTAACCCATAAAATTTTGGGTTATTGTATCTTTTTCGGCATCTTATTTTTCATCTTTCAATCTATTTTTGAATGGTCAAAAGTGCCGATGGAATTTATAGATTCTACTTTTGCAGATTTTAGTTTGTATGCAAGTGCATCTCTACCAGCCGGAGTTTTGACCAATTTAATTTCACAAGGAATCATCCCCGGAATTGGCGGAATATTGATTTTTATTCCACAAATTGCCTTTTTATTTTTATTCATTTCTGTATTGGAAGAAAGCGGCTATATGAGCCGAGTAGTATTTTTGATGGATAAATTAATGAGGAAATTTGGCCTTTCAGGCAAAAGCGTGGTACCTTTAATTTCTGGGACTGCCTGTGCTATTCCGGCTATTATGGCAACTAGAAACATCGAAAATTGGAAGGAAAGATTGATTACCATTCTTGTTACTCCATTCACTACTTGTTCCGCTAGATTACCGGTTTATGCCATTATTATTGCATTGGTAATCCCAGATACTAGAGTTTTTGGAGTGTTTAATTTGCAAGGATTAACGTTGATGTTACTTTATCTTTTGGGATTTGGAATGGCAATTTTCTCGGCCTATGTTTTAAATAAAATTCTAAAAATTAAAGGGAAAACCTTTTTTGTGGTTGAAATGCCAAACTATAAATTGCCAATGTTTAAAAATGTTGCTATCAATGTGATTGAAAAAACGCGTTCGTTTATTTTTGGAGCTGGGAAAATAATTCTTGCCATTTCAATTGTTTTATGGTTTTTAGCTTCTTACGGCCCTGGAAAGAAATTCAATGATGCCGAGGCAATTATTACGAGTCAAAATACAAATAGCACTTTGTCAAAATTAGAATTTAAGGATAAAGTGGCAGCCTATAAATTAGAAAATTCTTACATTGGAATAATGGGAAAAGCCATAGAACCTGCCATTTCACCGTTGGGTTACGATTGGAAAATTGGTATTGCCATCATTAGTTCATTTGCCGCAAGGGAAGTTTTTGTTGGGACTTTAGCAACCATTTATAGCGTTGGAGATAACGACAATGACAATACTATAAAAAATAAAATGGGAGCCGAAATAAACCCTGAAACAGGAGCTAAAATCTTCAATTTTGCAACCGGAATTTCATTATTACTATTTTATGCTTTTGCCATGCAATGTGCGAGTACCTTGGCGATTACTAAAAAAGAAACCAACACTTGGAAATGGCCGTTGGCGCAACTTGTTTTCATGAGTGGACTGGCTTATATTGTAGCTTTAATTGCCTTTCAAATTTTAAAATAACTCCAATATGGCACAAGAAATAATAGCTTTTATCGCTTTAGGATTGGCACTGGGTTATTTGACAAAGAAATTCTTTTTCAAGAAAAACACCTCCAAAAAGTGCGGTCCAAACGATTGCGGCTGTCCTTAATTTTTTTATTAACAATCCGAAAAATTCTCCTTTTTGAAGTTATTCAAAACCAACTTATTCTGTAAGTTTGTAGTATGTATGCTTTAGTCGATTGTAATAATTTTTATGCTTCCTGCGAACGTGTTTTCCAACCGAAACTCAACGGAAAACCCGTTGTTATATTATCCAATAATGACGGATGTGTAATTTCCAGAAGCAACGAAGCTAAGGCTGCTGGCGTTCCAATGGGCGCTCCATTATTTCAAATTAAAGACGTAGTAAAAGAAAAAAACATACAAGTCTTTTCTTCAAATTATGTTTTATATGGCGATTTAAGCAATCGTGTAATGAAAATTTTAGCGCAGTTTTCACCCAATTTAGAAATTTATAGCATTGACGAAGCATTTATCAATTTTGACGGAATGACAATTCTAGATTACGATTCGTATGGGATTTCGATGAAAAACAGAATTCAAAAATGGGTTGGAATTCCTGTTTGCGTTGGCTTTGCACCCACAAAAGCATTGGCAAAAGCAGCCAATAAAATTGCCAAAAAATTTCAAGATAGAACTTCTGGAGTCTACACCATCGATACCGACGAAAAACGGATTAAAGCGCTCAAATGGACTAAAATTGAAGACGTTTGGGGCATTGGAAATAGAACGACTAAGAAGGCAAAACTTCGAAATATCAATACGGCTTTCGATTTTATTCAACCCCATCAGGAGTCCTGGATTCGAAAAGAATTGGGCGTGGTAGGGCTTCGCTTAAAATACGAATTGGAAGGAAAATCGGTGTTGGATTTAGAACCCATTCCCAATCCTAAAAAAAGTATTTCCACAACGAGAAGTTTCCCAAAGCAAATTGCCGATTTCGATTTATTGCGGGAACGAGTAGCTACTTTTGCCGCTATTTGTGCCGAAAAATTGCGCAAACAAAATTCGTGTTGCCACACTATAATTGTGATGTTGGTTATTGACAGGCACACTGTTAAAACGTCAAAATACTATTTTAACATGGCCGTTAAATTACCGTTTGCAACCAATTCTACCTTAACTATTTCTACTATTGCCATTGCGATATTAAAAAAATTACTTCACGGTAATGAAAATGTCAAGTTTAAAAAAGCGGGTGTAATTGTAACCGAATTTATCCCCGAAGATCAAAAGCAATTTCAATTATTTGAAGAGGAAAATCCAAAACATTTGGCTTTAATGCGATCGATGGATTTTCTGAATAAAAAAATGGGCGATAAAAAAGTCAAGCTCGCATCGCAAAATTTGAACCTTACTTGGAACATGCGGCAAAATCATTTATCACCAAAATACACTACTAATTTCAACGATATTCTTGAGGTAAAATGTCAATAAAGAAAAATAACAAACTCACTTTTTTCCTTCCCGATTTTGAAAGTGATTTAAGAATTGCTTTCGTGAAAGAAGGCGTTTCAGCAGGATTTCCATCTCCAGCAGCCGATTTTATGGAAACCAGTATCGACTTAAATAAAGAATTAAGCGAAAATCCGCTGGCTACTTTTTATATAAAAGTCAAAGGAAATTCCATGATTGACGCAGGCATAAATGACAAAGATGTTTTGGTTGTTGACCGAAGTTTAGAACCTCAAAACAACAAAATAGCGATTTGTTTTATAGACGGAGAATTTACTGTAAAACGGATTCTTGTAGAGCAAGATTGCTTGTATCTCATGCCAGAAAATCCAACGTATTCCCCTATAAAAGTTACCGAGGAAAACGAATTAATTATATGGGGAATGGTGACTTATGTGATTAAAAAAGTCTAAATCAACGTTTCCTGCTAAAATGAGATCTAAATTTTTGAGCGGTTCCTATTTATGGTTTTCCTAGCAATCGTAAATATAAAGTGTTACAACCTTAAAATTGTTTAAGCACAAAAAACCCGATAACTTTCATTATCGGGCTTGTCTATTATCTATCCGTCTATTGTCTTTTTTAAGTCTAAAAAATTAATCATTCAACTTCAAAACCGCCATAAATGCTTCTTGTGGAATCTCTACATTTCCAACCAATCGCATTCGTTTTTTACCTTTTTTCTGTTTTTCTAATAACTTACGTTTACGCGAAATATCACCACCATAACATTTGGCAGTTACATCTTTACGCAACGCTTTTATGGTTTCACGAGAAATAACCTTCACCCCAATCGCCGCTTGAACAGGAATATCAAATTGCTGGCGCGGAATTAATTCTTTCAGTTTCTCACACATTTTTTTACCAATAGAATACGCGTTGTCAACGTGCATCAACGAGGATAAAGCATCCACAATGGTTGCATTTAACAAAATGTCAACTTTAACCAAATTCGAAGTTCGCATTCCAATTGGCGAATAATCAAACGATGCATACCCTTTAGAAACCGTTTTCAAACGATCATAAAAGTCAAATACAATTTCTGCCAATGGCATATCAAATGTCAATTCAACACGTTCCGTAGTCAGGTAGGTTTGGTTCGTAATCAATCCGCGTTTTTCAATACACAAACTCATTACATTCCCCACAAAATCAGCTTTGGTAATAATGGTCGCTTTTATAAATGGCTCCTCAACTCTCTCTAAACGAGAAGGTTCCGGCAAGTCCGAAGGGTTATTTACGATAAGTGGCGTTTCTGGATTTTTCTTGGTGTAAGCCAAATACGAAACGTTGGGAACCGTAGTAATCACCGTCATATTAAACTCTCGTTCCAGACGCTCTTGGATAATTTCCATGTGCAACATTCCTAAAAATCCGCAACGGAAACCAAACCCTAAAGCCGCCGAACTTTCAGGTAAAAACACTAAGGAAGCATCGTTCAATTGTAATTTTTCCATCGAGTTTCTAAGCTCTTCATAATCTTCGGTGTCCACAGGATAAATTCCCGCAAAAACCATTGGTTTCACATCTTCAAAACCTTGAATTCTATTTGTTGTGGGATTTTTTGAATCCGTCAACGTATCTCCCACTTTTACTTCTTTTGCTTCTTTTATTCCAGAAATTAAATACCCAACATCACCAGCAGAAATCACTTGTTTTGGAACTTGGTTCAATTTCAAAGTACCAATTTCGTCTGCAAAATATTCATTTCCCGTAGCCATGAATTTAATTTTCTGACCTTTTTTGATTTCTCCGTTTTTCACTCGGAAAATAACCTCAATTCCACGAAACGGATTGTAATGCGAATCAAAAATCAACGCTTGCAACGGCTCATCAACATTTCCTTTTGGAGGGGGAATTCTTTCTATAATAGCCGCTAAAATATTTTCGACACCCAAACCCGTTTTACCCGAAGCGTGAATAATTTCTTCCAATTTGCACCCTAATAAATCCACAATATCATCGCTAACTTCCTCAGGACTTGCACTTGGTAAATCTACTTTGTTCAAAATTGGAATAATTTCCAAATCGTTTTCAAGTGCCAAATACAAATTCGAAATGGTTTGTGCCTGAATACTTTG
>CAIJFC010000112.1 GCA_903819815.1 uncultured Bacteroidota bacterium | reverse complement strand
TTTAATTTAAATCAGTTTTGTAGCAAATATCAATTTCCAATAATTAAAACCTACAATGCATTACAGTTTTTAGACCGTCAAGGAATAGTCACTTTATCGCAAGAATTTTCAGAAAAAATTACGGTAAAATTCATTATTCCGTCTAAAGAAGTTATTCGATACATGAGTTTGAATACCAAAGAAGAACCTATACTATTAGCATTACTTCGCACTTATCCGGGAATTCATGAGGTGCCTGCAGCAATAAATTTAACTTTAATTGCTAAAAAAGCGGAAACTACAGAAAATAATGTAAGTTCGTTATTATTGCAATTAATGGAAAAAGGAATCATCGAATATCACGCAAAAAGTAATGATACAAGAATTATTTTCAATGTAATTCGGGAAGATGAACGAACCATTAATAGTATTTCAAAACATTTAGAAATTCAGAATAAATTAAAAAGAGAGCAATTAAATTCGGTTATTGAATATGTAAATGACGAATCCAATTGTAAAAGCAAAATGATTTTGAATTATTTTGATGAACAAACAAATGAAAATTGTGGTATTTGCTCCTATTGTATATCAACTTCAAATAACGCTATTGGTACTGAAGATTTGAGAAACCAGATTATAACATTATTGAAAATAAAAGCACTAAATTCGAGAGAAATTCAAATTCATATTGATAAGTCATCCGATGCAATTATCTTTGCACTTCAGCACTTATTAGAAAGTGGAAAAATAATTATTACCCCCAACAACAGATACACCTTAAAATAGAAATGGATAAATTGAAAATTGTTTTCATGGGAACCCCAGAATTTGCAGTTTGCATTTTGGATACTATTATAAAGAACAACTTTGAGGTTGTAGGAGTTATTACAGCTGCTGACAAACCTGCGGGTCGTGGACAAAAGATAAAATATTCGGCAGTTAAAGAATATGCATTAGAAAACAACCTTACGCTTTTACAACCAACCAATTTAAAAGATTCAGATTTTCTTGAAGAATTAAAGGCGTTGAATGCCAATTTACAGATAATTGTTGCTTTCAGAATGTTACCAAAAGTAGTTTGGGAAATGCCTAAATATGGAACCTTTAATTTGCATGCTTCTTTACTTCCAAACTATCGTGGAGCAGCGCCTATCAATTGGGCTATAATTAATGGGGAATCACAAACTGGTGTTACTACCTTTTATATAGACGATAAAATTGATACTGGGGCAATGATTTTAAGTGCTGAAATAGCAATTGATCCAGATGAAAATGCAGGACAACTTCACGACAGGTTAATGGTTTTAGGAAGTAAAACTGTTATTGCTACTTTAAAATTAATTGAAACTGGGCAAGTAAACCCTAAAATTCAAGAAGAGCATTCAGAAATTAAAACGGCCTATAAATTAGATAAAGACAATTGCAAAATTGATTGGAGTAAATCCGGTGCAGAAATTCACAATCAAATACGTGGACTTTCCCCTTATCCAGTTGGTTGGTGTTATTTTAAAGATGCTAATCAGGAGTGGAATGTGAAAATTTATGAATCTAATATTAGTGTTGAAAAACATTTATTACCTATTGGGACTATTCTAACCACTAAAAAGGAAATAAAAGTGGCGGTTTCCGATGGATTGATACAAATTTTGAGTTTGCAATTTCCAGGAAAGAAAAAAATGACGGCTTCCGAACTTTTAAATGGGATGGCATTTTCAGAGAAATCCTATGTTTCATAGGCTATTATGGGGAAATTAGGCTGATTAAAAGCCGGAAAATAGCGCCTTTATCAACAAAAGCGGTAAGTTATCAACAAAAGCGACAGATTTTTTAAAAAACGCTTGCACGGTAATGTATTCCTACTAATTTTGTTACTGTAATGAAATTTTAACCAACATTTAATATCTATTATTATGAACAAATCAGAATTAATTGACGCAATCGCTGCTGACGCAGGAATTACTAAAGCAGCTGCAAAATCAGCTTTAGAATCATTTTTAGGAAATGTAAGTGGT
>CAIJFC010000111.1 GCA_903819815.1 uncultured Bacteroidota bacterium | reverse complement strand
TAATCTAAAGGGTTTTATAAGATTTAAGTTTTCAATATTTATGATGTTTTTTTCATTTAAACAATCAATATATTGACTGAAAATATTTAGTCCATTAGCATCTTCAATGCAAATATTTACTTTTGTATCGAGTTTACTTTCAACATAAATAGTTATTTCATTACCATCGATTTCAACATTATTTATGAAAACTATATATTTAAATTTTTCGTTTTCATTAGATGCGATTTGACCTTTGAAATCATAATCTTGGATTAAATAATTCCCTTTTTTTGGAAAATTAATACCCAATTCTTTGAAATAATCTTTTGGTTTTTTGTTGTGTGTAAGAATTGAAACTTCTGCATTTATTGAATTATTTGTATTACTTCCAAAGGCTTCGTTTGTTGCATTCGCACTACCAAAAAGAAAATAGGTTTCATTTTCATATTCAAATTGAATTGCTTTAGCGTGCAACCTATTACTACTATACTTTTCAGCTCTTATCAAATTATTCCAATCTGAAAACTCAATTTTATGTTTGTTTTCATATTTATAAGGAACAGAACCATAAAGAGGATCAACGACACAATGTATTTTATCTGGTTGGATATCTTGGATTAATTTATTTAAAAAGGAACCATTAGTATTGTAGTATGGCGATAGTATTTTTATGAATTTAGGTTTCTTTGGTAATTTATCAACAATTGATTTATAAATACTTTCTTCTTGATAGGTAAATAGCATTTCCAAAGTTTCGTCTTTATTTACAACTGTATTAGTAGTATTATCATTGTCTAATAAATTATAGAACCAATTTGAATTTTCTTTTATCCAATTTAATTTTAATAGGTTGGTTCCAAATACAAAAGCTTCTAATTTCTTTAAATATTTGGCTGTTTCTTTAAAAAATGGCTGTGTTATTTTATCTGTTTCCGTAAAATGAAAACTTCCCCAAATTTCTTCATTGGAACTTAAACCGGAACTTGTAAGATTGCCAGAGCCAATAGCTAAAAAACCTTTTGTTTTACCTACTGCTAATAATACTTTTGGGTGAAAAGCTCCAATCATTTTGATTGGCGTAATACTATAACCAGCTTTGTTATCCAGTAATTCACTACCCACAAAACTATTTATTTGCTTTTCAAACTGATAAGCATCTACATAGATATTGATATTTGTTATTCCTGCTTGTCTTAATTTTGGTAAAACTCTTTGCTCAAAAAATATAAAATCGAATGAGAAACAAGTTATTATACAGCTATGGTATTTTCTTTTATCACCACCTAATAAGTCTAAAATATTATGTCTATCAATCATAATTAAAGAGTTTTAAAAAGTTCTAGACCAATTGTTGTTAAGTCTTTTTTATCCTCATTTATGAGCTGCATATCCCTTAAAAAATCAATCAATGTATTCAATCTTGGAGAAGAATAAGCATAATCTACATCATCTATAAAACGAATTAATCCATCTTCACGAATGAATTTTTCAGTTGATTGGGTGTTATTCATTTTCTTTAGTGAAACCCATTGATGTCTTATAATTACATATTTTTTTAAATAATATTTTACAAAATCTTTTATTGATAATTCTTCATTGTTTTGCATTGCAACTATTGAAGAAAGGAAACTACTATTTGAATTTAACTCATAGGTTTTAGTAAGTCGAACAAGTCTTTCAAGTTCGGATTTATTATTGAATATCAACTTTTTAACCAAGAGTATATTATAACCAATTTTTTCAAAGTTGTTATTTGTTTTTTTGGTTTCTTCAACTACTTCTTCCTCCGATAAATCAATAATTTTTAGTTCTTTGAACGTTTGATTTTTAACAATAAAATTTTCTTTTATTAAAAACCCTTCAACTTGTTTTGCAATATTATCAATTAGTATTTCTTCGTCAATCCAATTACCATTACTTTCTTTATTTAAAATTTTTAATAATGTTGATAATGAACCTGTACACGCCATATGCCAGAATTGCTCTAACTGATAAAAGTACCACAATGAAAATGTTTCGTCTATTTCATTGTCAATTAAACCTTTAGAATGGTAGGCATCAAAAGTTAATCTATAATCAAAAAAAGCATCATCATACTTTTTTACTTTCTCTAATACTAATTGAATTGTTCTTTTTCTGAATAAATTTGAATTATCTTGTTTTGGCTCATCATTACCTGTTATTAATTGCCAAATTAAACTATGCTCGGTTGTATTTGTTGGAATTTTAAGCATATTGAAAGGTCCAATAAGTTTATCAATTTCTGATTGGGTAATAACTCCTTTCTTCATTATCTCAACAAATAATTGAGCTATTTCTGAACCTAAATTTTCTTCAAATGCTATTGCTAGTTGATACCCTGAAATTTTATTTTCAATTTCAAATTCTGTTCTTATAAAAAATTCACTATTGATTTCATACTCTCTAATTAGATTGAGCTGCTTTAAAGAACTGACATAATTTTGTCCAAAAATACCTCTTGGGTTTTTCCAATAGGTTCCGTCTTTGGCTTGTTTTTCTTCGCCTGTGCCAATTGTTAAATCAAATGCATTTTGTGATGTGTTATAAAGTTCTAAAGCTTTGGTTATACCTCCAATGCCTTGAACACCAGTTTTAGCCGCTAATAAAGACAAAATAAATTCTGCTCTACGCAAATGGTCAAACTGTTCTTTCTTACTTGGTTTACTGATATACTTTGCATAACAATGAAAAAACCAACAGTAAAAAGAGTAATATCTAATACGGTCGGTTACATTGTTTAATCCTGGTAATACTAAATCAAAAGTTTTGCCACCTGTATTTAAAAGTCCCAAAGGATCCTGTCCAACAATATGAACTAATGGCTCTCCTAAAAATGGTGCTGCTATTTTATTTTTCTCGAATTGCTGAACGCTCATTCTCTTTACTAATTATTTCAAGATTTCAATTAATCCTCCTCGAAGTTCAAACCCAATTGCTTAGCTGATTCCTTTATAATCTTATATTCCTGACTTGATTCTGACAAAGGTTTTGCTGTAGTTGATTTTCCTTTTATTTTGATTTCAATTTCAATGTTGTTTTGTGCCAATGGCATAATGAAACTTTGAAATAATTGGGTGTATTGTTCCAAAGGGACTTTACCAGATACTGAAATAGAATTAATTTTTTTGGTTTCTGTGGTGCTAGGAATTGGTTCATGAACTGCACCTGGTGTTGGAGTTGGAGTTGTGCCGCTAAATGATGGCTCGGGAACTGCTGCTGGTTCAGGTGCTGGTTTTTTGCTTTTTTCTACTAACCAATAACTTGTGTCATTTAGGTCAAAAAACGGCACTGTTTCACCAAGATAATATTTGTTAAATGTAATTCCGTCTCCAGAAGCAATACAAAATTCATTGTTTGTACAATATCTTAATAAGCTTTTGGAAACAGCATCTACACCAGTAATCATTGGTTTATCATCAAAACGAATGAAAGTTTCATAAACTTCTTTTGCTTTAATTGGAGTTTCAATCGTTGGTAACAGGTTGTTTTTAGATAATAAATTTAATCCGACCATATCCAATATCCATTCTTCTTCCTTCAAAAGGTCTAATACATTTGTATTTATTTGGTTTTCGATACTATCTTTAAACTGTTTTAATTGAATACTTTGGCATCCATTTTTTACTGAATATTTACTAATTGTTGAGAAAGTCGTTACTAATGAACTATCAGTATTTTTACTTGCTTCTCCCATTCTTTTCTTAAGGTCTTCTTTTTGGTCATTTTCTAATGTAGAACTATAATCAGAACTAATTTTTTGGCATGTTAAATAATCTCTAATATCAGATTGTAATCTCCCAGAGGCACTATCAGAAGCTACTAAAAACAAAATTGTGTTGCGGTATATCCTTTCGCTATTTCCCTTTTTCGTAGAAATTTTTTCTATAATTGTTTTAGTATTATTGTTTGGGCCATCATTAGATGAAGTATTTTTAGGATTTAGTATTACTAATGTTGGTTTCATCTGTTCTGGAATATCTTCTGAAGGATCAATCAAAACATTAAATAATTGAATTTTATTATTTGTTTTTTCTTTTAATCTCTTTAATATTTCAGCATAAATATCATCTTGTTTAACATCTTGTTTACCTTGATTAATTAACATGCTGATATTTGCTTTTACATGAAACCAATATCTTTTTCCTGCATTTCCTGTTTGTGCATAATACAAATAGTAAGCAGAATTTTCTAAATCACTCAAGGCACCATTGATGCTGTTATGGTTAAATCCTCCTGGAGCCAACAAATGTAATTTCAATTCTGGAATCGACAGTCCTTTGTTATTTCCCTCACTACCAAAAGAATTCATCAAAATAACTGTTGCAATAGACTGAGTTAAATGATATTGACCGTATTCTGATTTATTGCTATCAATTTTAAAAGCATTAGAACTCGCACCTGCAATATCAGCAGATATTACACTTTCATATCCGTTGCCATATAATTTTTTTAATTGGCTTGTTATAGTATCTAAGTTAGGAAAATACACATTTCCAGAATGGATTAATGTATTGGCACCAGGAAGCGATTGCTGTCTTTTCCACAAATCACTTACAATAGCTGCTAATAATCTTAAAACTCCTCTTGTACGTTGAAAATTATTATTACTTGCCCATTTGATTTTGAAAATGTCAACCAGTTCAGGGTGAAATGGATAAGACTGTATAATTTTTTGCTTATATTCATTTTTCGAGGCATTGCTTGGTAATTCTGTCCAATGCTTTTCATATAAGGCAATATATTCGTTTGCAACTTTTTCTATATAATCT